>JAGAPM010000017.1 GCA_017623265.1 Lentisphaeria bacterium
TCTTCCAGTACCTGATCGTGTTCGGGTATATCTGCGGGATCATCAGCAAAATTTGCGGACCGGCAGATAAACAGTGGCTGATCTGGGTCTATCTGCTGGACCTGGCACTGGTCAGCACGGACCTGATCCTGTCCCATTACTACCTCGCACAGGTGAAGAAAGCGGCGAAACAGGCTCAGTCCTGACCGTAAAACAGCGTATAAAATGCTTTGAGAGCCGGGGTGTTGACGGAGACCGTCTGCCCCGGCTTGTGCATATACAGTTTCCCGTCCAATGAGGACCAGGCGAGGGCGAAAGACTTTTTCGTGAAGACGTCCTGCCCCATGAATGTCAGCGGGATTTTCAGCCCCAACTGATGCAGGATCGTTGCCGGCAGGTCGATGGATGAGCAATATTTCTCCAGCGGCAGACCTCTGACCGGTTCTTTCGTGATCACATAAAGAGGGATCCGTGCGGGCGTGAAATTGCTTCGTTTTGTATAGTTCGCTCCGTGCGTGGCAGAGTGGTCCGCTGTCAGCAGGATCAGGGTACGGTCGTTCCAGAGTTTTTCATCCTGCTGGAGACGGGTAATGAACTGCCGCAGATTTGCATCTGTGCAGTGCAGTGATGCAAGGAATGGCACGGATTCTGCCTGGTCTTTCGCCGGGCCGGACCGCATGTAAGGGTTGTGCAGGTCCATAGTGCTGATGAAGGTGATGGATTTTGTGGCAGTCTCCGCCTTCAGGATCTTTTCGGCACAGTCCAACAGAGTGGCATCGGTCAGCCCCCATTTGGTTTCGGCTTTCTGTCCCAGATCTTCCAGAAAATACATTTCATCAAACCAGAATGTTGCGGCGTAGTCCCGCTTGTTATCGAAAAGTTTCCCGTTTGTGGGAGAGATGTAGATCGACTTCCAGCCCAATTTCCGCAGTTCATCATTGAGTGAGATACTGCCCAAACGCAGATCATCGTCAAAATTCATCCGGGAGAGAATCATGGAGGTGAAGGCGCAGGATGTGGGCTGCGCACCGGAAAAATAGTTGCGGAAGACCGGGTATTTTTCTGCCAGCTCATCCAGATACGGCGTAGCGTCGGCGGGCATGGCGGAGTTGAAGGCGTGAATGTAATCCAGATCCAGCGATTCCACAGCAATCACAATGATCCGGTCGTATTTTTTCAACCGGTTGCCGGGGGGAAGGGCGTTCTGTTCCAGCAACTCCGGCAGCTCTGACCGGATAAGTCTGCGAGCGTTTTCGTTTGGAAAGAACCCAAAGCGGAACGGACGATTCCTGCGCAGATGCTCCCGGTATGATTCATGGATAATATCCGCCGCATAAGAAAACGCCGTTTTACCGGCGCAGAATGTGCTGAAAATTCCGGAAAGGGCGGCGATCCCGCAAAGCAAAAAAAGGATTATTGCACGGATTTTGCCCGGTTTCGTAGCGACCGTATCGGCTTTGATCGACCGGCAGGCAAGGATGCACCATCCCGTCAGGAGTGAAGCGACCAGCAGAATCAGCAGGATCACTCCCACATAATAAAATCCCCCGAAGACCGCCGTCAGGGAGGCATGTTCCGTGTGTTCGCTCAAGAGACGGAACACCGGATAAGTCAACGGCTCTTTCAGGGCAATAAAACAGCCGTAGTTCAGGAGCCGGATCGTCAGGGTGAACGCCATTGTAAAAACCGAAAGACAGGCAGCTGTCCGGGACCGGAAAAAGACCGCCGGCAGTGCAAAGATGAGAACCGGGATCAGGTCCGTCAGCGCCGGGAAGAAGTTGTTGCCCGCATGGAGCAGGGAAAAGATCAGGTTCAACAGAAGAAAAAGCAGAATCGAGCCGGAAAAGAACCAGTAAGTGAAGAACTGCTTTTTCATTTTGCAGCGTTTTCCTTACCTTTTTCGGTCAGGTCTTCCGGATCCTCTTCCGGAGGAGCCATGACCTTTGCTTTCTGCAGCCATTGATCTGCTGCTGCGGGATCGGCTTTGACCCCGTTCCCGGTACGCAGCATCTCCGCCACCTGCAGCATGGCTGGTACATATCCCTGACTTGCCGATTTGAGATACCACTGAAAGGCGGATGCCGCATCGGCGTCTTTGCCATATCCATAAAGATCCATCATCCCAAGAATGAACATGGCAGCAGGAACTTTATCTGCTGCCAGAGAATTGGCAAAGCGGCGGGCTGTCTTGTAATTGACTCCCGTTCCGCAGCCGGTGATGTATGCCATGATCAGATTCCGTTTCCCCGGCACATAGCCAAGATTGGCTGCCCGGTTGAAATAAAAGAAGGCTTTTTCCCGTTCGGCAGGAGTATCTCCATTCCGGGCGAGGATCCCCAGATTGTTGAGGGCTGCTGCGTGGTTGAGGTCTGCCGCCTTTTCCAAAAGTGCGATCCCTTCTTCAAACTTTCCCTGACGGCAAAGCATGACTGCACAATAGTTCATGGCATCCGCATTGCCTTTGGCGATATCGACCTCAAAGGCTTTCTGTGCGGCGGCAAGGTCCTTTTTTGTTCCGATCCCCTGCAAACAGCATAATCCGTACATGAGTCCGGCATTCGGATGACCGGCAAGCATGGCAAGACGGTAAAACTCTGCCGCTTTTACCGGCTCTTTTTTATCCAGAAAGTAAAAATTGCCGAGATTGAACTGTGCGAAGGCGTTACCTTTTTCTGCCGCCTTGTGAAGCAGATCAACTTTTGTTTTCTTATCCAGATCCGGCAGTACGTAAACCATCTGCACCATGGCATCCGGATGTCCTGCTTTCGCAGCTTCAGTCAGGAGCGGGAGGGCACCGGCAAGATCTTCCTTTTCCAACAGAACCATTGCCTTCGCATAGGCTTCCGCACCGGGCTGCTCCGTATCTGCAGCCATATTATGGTTGCAGAACAGAAACAGCAGCAGGATGACCGGCAGAATTTTATTCATAGTAGGAGGCACCGGAAGTCAACGATTCGCAAACGCGTACCTTGGAGACTTTTGCCTTGCCATCGTTCACGGCAGCGGAGAGGCGCTTGTAGATGTAACGGGCAAGGTTTTCGCTGGTGGGATTGCAGTCTTTGAATATCTCCAGATCATTCAGGTACTTGTGATCCAGTTCTTCCAGAATGGAATTCAGTTCTTTCTTTAAGACCTTGAAGTCAACAGCGATCCCCACTTCATCCAGTTCTTCGGACTGCACAAAGACCTGAATGATCCAGTTATGCCCGTGCAGGCATTTGCAGTCTCCGTTGTAGCCACGGAGGGAGTGTGCGCCGGAAAATTCCCGTGTAATATCAAGTTCAAACATGTTTCAAATCTTTCTTTCGTATTGATGCTGAAAACGCCGCCATCCGGAGGAACAGCAGCGTTTGATGAGCCGTCAGGATCTCTTCCGGGATCTTCAGCGGGATGCCAGATACTGGGCTTTCTTTTCTTCCAGGATCAGCCCCACATAGTCCGTGTTGATCGGATCATAACCGCGCGCTTTGATATCAGCCAGAAAATCCAGCCAGTCCTGATGATTCCAGCTGCCTTCATGCTTCTTCACGAAGAGCATGGGCAGTTTGGAACGGGAAAGTTTCTTCAGATTATCTTCAGCGCTCAAGATCGCTTTGGCTTTGACTGCTTTCAGCGGTTTGACGGTTTTTGTCTTTGCGGCTGTCTTTTTTGTTTTCTTCACTTCTGCCATAGCGTTACCTCTTTTCCATTGTTGAAAGGTTATACCGGTTTTTATATTGTAATATAGACGCAGTTCAATTGTTTTTCAAGCAGTTTTGCGAAAAAAAATATGCCCTGTTTTCTTTTTGACAACCTGTGAAATGGAAATTTACAGTTCCAGCTTGAAAAAACGGCTTCCGGTGCTACTTTATAGACAGGAAATTTGAAATCAGGAACGAGGAACTGTGATGGAACGAAAACATTTTGCCGTGATCGGAGATCCGATCGCCCACTCCCTTTCTCCGGCAATGCACAATGCCGCATTTTCCGCCGCCGGAAAGAATGCCGAATATACGGCGATCCGGGTCGCACCGGAGGATATGGAAGCATTTTTTGCTACAGCGAAAAAATCCCTTTCCGGGTTCAATGTTACCGTTCCCCACAAAGGCGCCGCAATGCGTCTTTCCGATCGTCTCTCCGATGCAGCCGCCCTGAGCGGGAGCGTGAATACGGTCCGGATCAATCCCGATGGAACGACCGATGGCGACACGACTGACGGCGCCGGTTTTGAACGCGCCATTGCCGAAGCCTTTGATCTGCCGCTCGCCGGAACGGATCTGTGCTTTATCGGTTGCGGCGGCGTGGTGCAGGCGCTGGTCTGGCACTGTGCATTGGCAGGAGTCCGGTCCATCCGGATCCTGAACCGTTCACTGGATAAGGCTCAACAGCTGACCGATTCCATCCGGAACCGTTTTCCGCAGATCGTGACCGATTGCGCCGCTATCAGTGACCGGGAAAAGACGGCAGATTTTCTGGCACAGACCCGCCTCGCAGTCCAATGTACCAGCGTGGGATTGCATGCGGACGATCCGGCACCGGTCGACCCCGCACTTTTCCCGGCGGAAGGCTTGTTCTATTTTGATACGATCTATCGCAGGACGGCGCTGTTGGCGGCTCTGGATCAGCGGGGAATCCCCACACAGGATGGATTAGCCATGCTGCTGCATCAGGGGGCGAAATCTTACGAGATCTGGTTTGATGAACCGGCGCCGGTGGAAATTATGCGCACGGCTTTGATTCAGGCGATCAACAA
>JAGAPM010000135.1 GCA_017623265.1 Lentisphaeria bacterium
CGAGGCAGTTTGCAGTTTCGCAACAGACACTCTGCCAGAGCATCGGGTCGAGCCGGAAACTGATCTCGGACTTACTTCCTGTTTGTGTGCCTGACGCCCAGGAACGGAGTTTCAGTACATCATCTTCCAGCAGGATCGTAGGCAGCATTTCTGCTCCGTAACCGCCATTGGTTGCCAGATCAAGACGCCGTTTGCAAAGGTAATTGCTGCGCCCTTTGGCAAGAACAAACGTGAAGTCCAGTCCGGTCAGTTCTTTGAGCAGTGGCAGATCTTTGTTCACCAGCTGTTCCTGCAGAGTGATCGTTTCCGTTGTGACCAGTACCGGGGTCCGGGTCGCCCGTGCATGGTAGATCGCGGGAACCAGATACGCAAAACTTTTTCCGACGCCTGTTGGCGCTTCCACGCAGAGATTATGATTTTCCTCCAGGGCTTCTGCCACGGCTACCGCCATGGTTTCCTGTTGGATCCGGCGCTCATAGGCACGGCCGCCGAATTCAGCAGCCCGTTTCAGCGGGGAGTGGTCCGAGAAAAATTCCTGTGTCCGGACAACGGAATCGGAACGGACTTCTTTCAATTCTTTTCCGGCTGACATGATCATGGTTCGATCAACTCCCAGACTGTGTATGCTTTTGAGAGATCTTTCATCTTTTCCGGCGGAGTCGCCTGCCGGAATTGAGTCAGACCTTTTCCCGTATAAAATTTCCGGTAGATGGCATCCGGCGGAATTACTTTTGCATTTGAAATATAACGGTTGGAATACACCCATTCCGCCGTTTTCGCTGCTTTCAGATGGTCGGTATGCGGTGTTTTTTTGAGATTGATCTTTTCCAGTTGAAGGATTTCCGGAACTTTATCCGGATCTACCATTTGCATTACAATGAATTTTGCATTCCTCCGGCGGCAGTAATCTGCCATTTCCGATTCCGATCCGTGATGCAGGATCATCAGAAATTCCTCTGTTGCATCCCGGATGACTTTGATCCCGAACTGGGGATTGATCACCACACCGGTACCGGCGTAAGCACGGAGCATCGGGCAGATCGTCATATTGGCAACAACGCCTTTGCCCTTGAACTTTTCCGGTTCGGAGCGCATCCATGCAATCAGGTCTGCCGTTTCTTTCATCGCAACATCGCCGGTATAATGGCGCTTCATGGAGCAGGAGTTCACGGTTTCACAAATCAGCAGAACCGTCAGCAGTACAACGGGAGTGAAGCGCAAAAAATTGGCGGTGCCCGGCTTTGACAGGATCTTCTGCCAGGGAGCTGATCCAATTGAATCCCGCGGGCGTAATGCGTTCCAGTAGTCGCGGCAGAGCAGGGCAAGTGCCATGGAAAGAAAGATGATCAGAAACTCATGATAACGGATGATATAGATGAAGCCGATCAGAAATCCGATCGTATAAAGAATAGGAAGAAGCGTGCTTTCACTGTGCCGTTTTACTTCTTTTTTGATGATCGTGAAAAGGAATGTTCCCGCCAACAAAATCATAAAGAGGAACAGAGAGCAGGGGAGATATCCGGCGAAAAAGGCGATCACTCTGTTTTCATGATCAAAACTTTTCAGCCCTGGGAAGAAAGTCACCGCACTTTCCCAAGTGGTGGATGTCATAGAGGGGGTCCAAAGCAGTCTGGCATCATAAGAAAGCTGTTCCGGATCGTTCGGTTTTACATTCCAATGAGTAAGTTTTGCGTTCATCGCTTCGGAAAAATGGCTGTAATTGGAGGCGTATTCCGGTGTGTTGATGAAACATGCCCAGATCAGGTGGAAAACGAGAAACGCTCCCATTGCTGCACAAAGTCTCTTCCAGAAAACCTGTTTGAGTTTTGGACAGAACCAGTATGCGGCAAAAGCGAGAAACAGAACAGGCAGGGCTGTCCAGACTGTCTGACTGCGCCAGAGGGAATAGACCTGGTTGAATGGAATAAAGGCAATATTGAACAGGATCCCGCCGGCAATGGCGCACCAGGCATAAAGACGGGGCATTGTCATGCGTCTTCCCAGCACGAACCGGAGGATTTCATAAACAGCGAATGTCCCGAAAAGCATCTGGCACAGATCCCATGCTGCAAACGCAAGTGCGGTAAGCAGAAAAAGCAGAATGTATTTCCAGAGGCGGGGGGCTTTGCAGATGGAGTAAAGCAGGGTGACCGCTCCGATGATCAGGGGAATACAGAACTCACCGCGAACGATATCCTGTCCGGTCGATCTTGCGATCGCAGCGGGAGAAACGGCATGAAGCAAGCCTCCCAGCATGGCAAAGAACTTCGGGCAGCCCATGATCACGAGCCAGAGAAAGATCAGACCGGAGGTCAGACTTGCCCAGAACCGCAGTTGACCGCTCATCCATTGTGCCATACGGGGATGATCTTGATATTTCAGCTCGTTTGGGGATGGTTCCGGATCAGGTGCGATCGCATCCTTGACTTTCCAGCCCCAGCCCAGAAACCATTCCAGAGCCATATTCATCTGACCGTACGGCGGAATGTGTTCGATCCCGTTCAGCAGTTCATCCCGTTCCGGAACCCCCTTTCCGGTAGCAACATCCTGCGCATAAGCGAACATCATGCCGCTTTCAATGGTGAACGGAGAAAAATTTTTATGATATTGTGGCAGAAAACCGGGTTCTTTCAGTTCTGTTTCCGGAACATCACCAATGACTTTTCCCAACTGGTAAACGGCATGATTGTAATGCAATGTACGCATAAAAAATGCCGTGAGTACACAAGTCAGAAAGAGAACTGCGATCCAGAGTTTCTGTTTCATCAGTGGTAGACCTTTCTCAATTGAGATGAGGCGATCCCAAGTTCCTCACGGTACTTGGCGATCGTGCGGCGTGCAACGGTAAAACCCTGTTCCTTCAGGAGCGCTTCGATCTTGCTGTCGGACAACGGGGCTGAGGGGTCCTCTCCGGCAACTGCATCTTTGATAATCTCTTTGATGCCCCGGGATGAGATCTCGCTGCCGTCCTCCTGACGGAATCCGCCGGAAAAGAAATCACGCATCGCCACCGGTCCCCGTGCTGTCTGCATGTACTTCCCCGCAACGGCACGGCTGACCGTGCTTTCGTCCCGTCCGATCTTGTCGGCGATCTCCCGCATTGTCATGGGCTTCAGCGCTTCGGGACCGACAGCAAAGAAATCGTGCTGGTTTGCTACGATCAACTCGGCAACCCGCTGGATCGTACTTGTCCGTTGTTTCAGATTATGCATCAACTGCTGGGCAGAAGCGATTTTTTCCCGGATATAGCTTTTTGCATCTTCCGGCGTGAAGGGATCATCCAGCATTTTCAGGTAATGGGAAACCAAACGTAAATGCGGCACAGAATCCCGGGCCGGCACTGCGGCAAACTCGCCGTTCTCTTTCTGTTCAATAAAAATATCCGGTCTGACATAGACCACGCCGCCGGAGGTAATGCCGGATGTCGGATGCGGTGCCAGCTTTTTCAGCTCATCCACCAGTTCCTGCAGCTGATCCAGCGGAAGAGACATGGATTTTGCAACTTGCGGAAGACGGTTCTTTGCAATATCATCCAAATGATTTTCAATCAGTTCCGCAAGCCGTGGTGCATGTTTTCCGGGGTCCCGGGCGATCTGAAGCAGCAGGCATTCCTTCAAATCTCTGGCACCGATTCCCGGTGGGTCAAACGTCTGAACCAGTGCCAGTGCCTCTTCTGCCGTTTCCAGAGAACACTGCTGTGTCTGGGCAATTTCGGCAACAGCAGAGGCAAAATAGCCGTTGTCTCCGATGTTCCCGATGATCTCTTCTGCCACCGGACGCAGATATGCCGGTGCATCTGAAAGATTCAGCTGTTCCAGCAATTGTTCCTGCAGCGATTTTTCCGTTGCCAGTGTGTCGAAGATACTTCCGGTTTGTTCTTCACCACTGAAAAAATCGGTACCGTTTTCAAGAAAGCGTTC
>JAGAPM010000136.1 GCA_017623265.1 Lentisphaeria bacterium
CCGGAGTCCGTTCCAGAACTGCGCCATAGACTATGACTGCGGAAGGAGTTTGGGCAGGCTTGCCGCCACAGTAGATATAGTAGTCATCTCCCTCGAATAAGCCGCCCATTACTTCAAAGTCCAGGAAGGCATTTTTCTTCATAAAGATCACGTCCTGGATTTTACCGACATCCAGATCAAAGGCGACAAGGAACATATCGTTACCCACGCGTTTCACATTGGGCGGCAGGGGATCGGAGTCGTGCCGGGGCAGCGTGACAGTCTGGTATGCGATCATCTCCGGCGAGCAGCCGGCGTTGTTGGGGCTGTAAAAACTGGTCAGGCGTGCGGTGACATCGGTTGTCATCTTCTTTTCCGGGTCGGGGGAAAGAGAGCAGAGAACATACGCCCGGTTGTACTGGGCGACTGGAACGCGGCGAATAAAGCTGTCCGGCATGGCATCGAAGGCGGACCGGGAGAGATAGCCGTCGCACTCCAGCAGATAGGAGCCCCGGTTGACCTTGCAGAGTGCCGTTGCAAAAGCGTCTTCTTCCCCGCACCGGGGGATCATAAAATTTTTCATCCCGGGAATGGGGATCATGTCATCATCGGGCGTTACAGGAACCGGCTGATAACACGGGGCGACGGCAGTCACGGGACCAGTGCGTATTTCCGGTTCGGGGCAGACCGCGCCCGACGGCAGGGAGACTTTGATCTGATCGAATATGACTGATTCGGGGATTTTCTGGAAAAAACTGCCGTTGAGCCACAACTCGCGTCTGTTCGGTCTACTGCGGAACTCAAGGACAAACTCGCTCGAAGATGCAGATTTGCCGTACTTCTCCGGATTTGCTGCGATCTCCGCCATCTGTTTATTATGATAGCGGCCGGCAACACGGGCACGGGTGTAGACGGTATAAAGCCGCCAGTTGTTCGCCAGTACATCGATCCCCGTATCCTCGAACGTATGACTTTTGGAGATCGACTCTTTGACTTTTTTCTTTACCCCATCCACCTCTTTTTCAACGGTGAACTCCTCTTTCCAGGAAAAGCTCTGGGCAACGGGATTGAGACGGTACGTATAGACCACCGGTTTTTCCTGCTTGCTGTTCAACAGCTGGACCATGATCTGGACCGGATAAGATCCCGGCGTCAGACGAAGCTTTACACAGGTATGTTCAGCAGCAAAGGGAACCGTTATGACCTTGCTTTTTGCCGATGCGCCGGGCAGCAGTTTTTCTGGTGCGGGGGCGACCGGATCGAGGGTGATGTCCGCCAGTTCCATTCCGAAGGCAGAAGCAAAACTCACGCCGGCGAGTTGACGGTTGGTCATCACGTTGCCGGAGAGCAGCCGCCGCCATTGGTCGCCCTTCTTCACGAACAGAGTCAGATTGATGTATTCTTCCATATTCCGGGCGGTCAGTTTGAAGTCGTACCACTCACCGGTCTGAAACAACGGTTCCGCCAGATACCGCTGATGCACGGGGATGATCCCGCCGTAAGCAAGTCGGTAAATCCCGCGACCGTTGACCGTGGAATGTCCGTTGGGATCAAAGACAAGGCCTGTGACCGTGAGGGGGGATTTCAGCTTTGCGCCGTCTTTGTTCAGTTCCTGATAATGCAGTCGCAGGGTATGGTCCTGCTTCTTTCCGGTGAATTTTGCCCGATAGGTCAGCGTGTATTCTTTGGGCTGCTGATCCGCTTTCAACAGGATCGGCTCTGCCGGAAAGACGGCGGGCTTTTTCGGGTCTTCCGCAACAGGGAGTAAGCCGCCGGGAGAAAGGGAGACTGCCGCTTGGAGCGGGGCTGAAAGGAGGAGTAAAGCGGGGAGGAGGAACTTCATCTTCATTTGGCTGATTCCTTCTGGTTGTGGTGTGGGGACACATCTTCATTTCTTCTGCAAAATAGCACATCTCAACTGTTTTGTCAACCGTGTTGTTATGGAATATATTGTAAAAAATCCGGATTTTTCTGCGATGTATTTTTTGAAAAAATTGCTTGATTTTTTTACATTCGGATGTTATATTCCGAGTTATTATTATGTCGTTTTATAAAACATAACAAAAAAATCAACCAAAGGAAAAAGCATGTTGAAACATCTTTTCACCCTCCTGATGCTCGGTGCTCTCTGCCTGACCACAGCCTGTTCTTCTGTCTGTGCCAAGGATGAAGTCAAGAGCAAGGTCAAGTATGTGTTCGTTCTCATTGGCGACGGCTTCGGGTCGAACCAGCGTGCTGTGGCAGAAGCGGCAGTCGGCAAACAGCTCGTGATGAATTCCGGCGATGTCTCTACGCCGACGGACACCAATGAAGTTCACGGCTGGACCACGGACTCCGCTGCCAGCGGCACTGCCATCGCCTGCGGGATCAAGACCTACATTGGTGCGATCGGCGTGGATGAAAACAAAAAACCCGTGGAAAGCCTCTCTGCCGCTCTGAAGCGGGAAAAGGGTTTCTCTGTCGGGATCATTTCCTCCTGCGGCCTTTCCGATGCCACCCCCGCGGCACAGTACGCCCATCAGGAAAAACGCTCCATGCGTAATCAGATCATTGCGGATTTGGCGAAATCAAATGTGGACTTTGTGGGCGGCAGCCTCCTGCTTCACTGCAACACCAACTACATCCTCAATGACGCCTCTCTTCCACCCCAGGAAAAGACCTACCGCAAAACACTGGAAGATGCCGGATATACCATTTATTCCGGCAAGCCGGTCAAGGCAGCTCTGGATGCAGAATATGAGATCATCAAAAACAATCCCTCCGTTCCCATGAACAAAATCTATGCCGGCTGCCAACCCTATGTGGACTGGAATCAGAAGCCCGGAGCTGATAAGTGGATCTCCATCGGCGACTATCTGACTTTTGCCGCCGAAAGTTTCGCCCTCACCAACAAGAACGGTTTCTTCATCATGCTGGAATGTGGCTGGATCGACCACTCCGGACACAACAACGACGCCGCATGGATGATCCGTGAAGTCCGCGCCTTTGACCGTGCTGTGGCAACTGCTCTGGAATTTCAGGCAGCTCATCCGGAAGAAACACTGGTCATTGTGACTGCCGACCATGAAACCGGCGGTCTGCAGATTGTGGATCCCGAAAAACTGAAAAAGAATGTGCAGCTGCTCTGGAACCAGAAAATGCGCAAGGACCAGATCGGGTGGAGACTGCATGACATGATCAAGCAGAAGAAATCCGCGGATGAAATCATTGCCGAGATCAAAAAACTCTTCGGCTTCGACAAGTTTACTGCGGAACAGCTTGCACAGATCAAGGGCATGATCGAAACGAACTATGCGCCGAAAAACACCAAGATCCGCCGGATCGGCGGTGGCGAGATCGCAGCAAAGGTTGCGGCATGGCGTGACGAACATGTGGGGATCAAGTACACCACCGGCGGGCACTCCAATGCAAAAGTCATTACCAATGCATTCGGTCCCGGTGCGGAACTCTTCAAGGATCCTGAACTGAAAAATTCCACATTGCGCAGCAAGATCGAGCAGATCATGAAGTAATCAATCTGAAAACAGATTTGAAGCGGAGTTCGATGAAAGTTGGACTCCGCTTTTTTTGTAGCGGATGCTCTTGAGAAATACGCCGTTTTTACAGGGCTGTTTATCTTTTTATCAACAACTTTTAAAGATTCATGCTTGATATTCTTTGAAACTGGTGCTAAAATAAAAGTTGAAGGTGTTGACCTGTTCGCAGGCTCCCGCAAGGTGGTCGTTGAGCCACTGGTTGCATCAACACCTTCTGCATCAGAATGGTGATGACACCGGATGAGATGTTATGAGCCCTGGTCTCTGATCAGCAGAGTTAAAGTTTATCACCGTTCTGATTTTTCTCTTTTTCAGAAGATTTGTTTTTTTGCAGATTTGACTTTATCCGGATTCGATGTATTGTAACGGAGAGCGCTGGATGGGATCCTACCCGCTAATTGTTTCTCATTAACTTTAGTTGGGGACAGTTGTAGTACTGGGGATCCCTCCGGCTTGTTTTTTGTGGCTCTCCGATGGGGTGCTCTTCTGCACCAATTCGTCTCCGGCTGTTTTATTTTTAGTTTTTTTTCAAGTTTTTTAGTTGAGTTTAATTTGATTTTATCAAAAATATCACCTACATTACAATGACCTTTAGGAGCGACACCCTGTTTCGCAGCTTCTCACGGATTGCTGGCGAGTAACCTATCAGCAGCAAAGGTCTGGTCGTTTCCCTGCGGAAACGACCCCTTTTTCTCTTTTGCCTTTTTGAAAGTTCTCTAACAATAATTTATGTGAAGTCACGAAAACTCTGTCTCACAATCAGATATACAAAAATAAACCCAAATAATCCGATTTAATCAAACAAAGTGAGTTCAAAAGGGAAAAAGAAGTGGTGCCGGAGGTGGGAGTCGAACCCACACGCTGTTACCAGCGCCAGATTTTGAGTCTAGTGCGTCTGCCATTTCGCCACTCCGGCATGGAGAGGTGTGACTCTATTAAAATAACCTGATTTTTTGAAAAATCAAGCGAGATCCTGAAAAAGTCTTATTTTTCTGTCAAATTTTCAGGCAGAAAGACGGAAAATGATGTGCCACGCCCGATTTCGCTGATCACAGAAACAGTTCCGTTATGATATTCTGTAATAGCTTTGACCAAACACAGCCCCAAACCGTTACCCGGTCGGGTCCGGCTGGAGTCTGCCCGGTAAAAGCGATCAAAAATATGCTTCAGTTCATCATGACTGATTCCGCAACCGGTATCTGTTATCTGCAATAAGATGGAATCATCGGTACGGGAAAGGGCAATGGTAACTTTGCCGCCGGAGCAAGTATATTTGAGTGCGTTATCCAGCAGATTTGCCACCAGACGCTGGAGGCGAGTTTTATCACCATGTATGAATAACGGTAGGTTAGGTCTGTTGATCTCTACATCGATTTCTGCGTCTTCTGCTGCAACAGAATAAAGATCGGCAATATTTTCCACAACAGAACAGAGATCGACCTGTTCCATCACTTTTGCAGAGGAGCCGGACTCTGCCTGGGCAATTTCCAATGTCGTATTGATAATATCCAACATGTTGGAACATTCCTCTGCAATATCGGAGGCAAGTTCCCGGCAACCGGGTGTTTCCTGCATGGCTAATTCTGCTCTGGCACGCAGACGGGTGATCGGTGTGCGCAGATCGTGGATCACATTTTCAGACATTGTCTTGAGTTCTGCCAGAATCGTTTCGGTCCGTTCCACCATGGCGTTGAAAACATCAATCAGTTCGTTGATTTCCCGACCTTCTGTTCCATGTTGAAGACGGCTGGTATAATCTCCGCTGTTCCGGATTTTTTTTGCCGATTTCGTAACGCGCCGGATCCCTTTGGATATTTTGTTCCCCATATACCATCCTACGCTGCCCCCGATAAATGGCACGATCACTATGGCAATGGAAAAGAGAACAAGCAGATGCCGTAATGAGCGTTCAGCATCGGAGGTGTCATGTCCGGCAATGAGAAGAGTCCCATCATAAAGACGCCGTTTGTGCAGCAGAACTTCATATTTTTTACGCTTGATACTGGTATAAACATGTTCTCTGTTGCCGGTTGGACTTTCGGTTTCTTCCTCCAGCAGCAACCGAATCCATTTCGGAGAAAGGGGTGTGCTGGAAAGCAGCGTATTTTCAGCAGAAAGGTGCAGAAACATGAAAGGATATGCCCGTTCATCGGAAATTTCTTCATCAAATTCGGATTTAAGCAGATGTTTATTGCCGATCATGGAAAGAACCCGGACGGTACCGGGTGTTTTATCCTTTTTCCGGATTGGAATCATGACAGCCTTCTCTCCCAAAGTGCCAAGGATCATGGTTTCTGAATCTTTCCGTTCAATTACGAGACGGGGCGAGAAATCCGGGTAACGTTCGGTCAATTTTTTCCGGATAGAATCGGAAACCTTACTCCATGTTTTACATTTTTCATCATTTTTCAACAGAGAACCGCGCATGTATTCTGCTTCCAGCACATCGGCGGAGTCTGCCAGCCGTTTTTCCATGGTTTTGTAATGGACATGATGCTGGGTGATATAAATCAGGACAAAGCAGATCAGTGTCGTCAAAAAGAATGCTACTGCATAGGCAAGTGCTACTTTCCATCGTAATGCATCCGGACTTTGCCGGTCCCGGAAGAAGGCACTGTAACGGGTGTTTTGAAAAATAGACTTTTTATTCCAGGACATAGCCGAATCCCCGGACTGTATGGATCAGTTTCCGTTCGTAAGGACGGTCGATTTTGTCGCGCAATCTGCTCATACGGGATTCCACAATATTCGTCTGGGGATCAAAATGGTATTCCCACACATGCTCCATGATCGTATGCTTGGAAACAACCTGTCCCTTGTTCCGGACAAGGTATTCCAGCAGCTGGTATTCCAACGGCTGCAGATAGATCCGTTCGTTATTGCGGTAGACTTTCCGGCTGATGATGTTGAGGCGCAGGTCTTCGTATATCAGTTCTGTCGGTTCCGTTGCGTTATTGGCGCGGCGGAGCTGGGCATTGATTCGTGCGATCAGTTCTGCAAGAGAGAACGGCTTTGCAAGGTAATCATCCGCCCCCGCTTCCAACCCCCGGATCTTGCTTTCTTCTTCTGATTTCGCAGAAAGCACGATCACCGGGAACATGAGCTTCTGTTCCCGCAGCCGGCGGATCACTTCAAAGCCATCCAGCTTTGGCAGCATGATGTCGATCACTGCCAGATCCACCGGACTGTTTTCTGCTTCAGCAAGTCCGGCTTCGCCGTCGTAAGCGCAAACAGTTTCAAAACCGGCGGCAGTAACGCCTTTACAGATAGATTCCGCTGTTTTAATATCATCTTCAATGATCAGGATCCTCATGGTTATAGCCTCCTATTGTGTTCAGGAAAGTCCACATTCAAAATTAAAAAGTCCCGGATCTTTTCCGGATCTTTCGGCAAAACGGTAATCATAAAAAGCAGCTGCAATGTTTTTGATTGCAGGGACGCTCATCGTCTTTTCTGCTGTCAGCAGGGTAAGGTCATTTTCCTGATGCAGACGGAATGCATTGCCACGGGCATCTGTCAGCAGTCCTCTTGCAGGAATCGTTGCATGAGTCGCAAGCAGAACCGGACGCCCGAAACGATATTGTTCCAACGGTACCGGAGATTTTGCGGCAAGTTCCTGCAGTTCTGTCCTGCCCAGTTCCAGCCACGCTTGTACCAGTTCCGCACCGTGTGATGCCACTTCGGCAGCAGCAAAAGAGTTGCAGACCGGTAATGGCATACAGGTTTTGATCTTTAATGCAGGGTAGGGCTTCAACAGTTCAAAATGGTGTAGGGAGGTGATACGTACGCTCTTCCCCCCGCGTTTTACAAAATCTGCCAAAGCTTTCTTGATATCTGCCAAATCCTTTTCCCGGATGAAAAAGGGAAGAATCAGTTCCTCATGAGGGGAGGGGGTATCTTTGATTTCGCGGGCAATCACGGCACCGTTTGGCAGATCAAGGCGTTTCCCCCGTGGAACTGCAGCTGTAATTGCTGCAGGAGAAACGGAGGGCTGCAGGGAACGGTAATCCATGTGGAAACGCTGCAGGCGTGCTGCATTATCCGAGCGGATCATGTCTTCGGTCAGATGATCATTCAAAAAAGAGTTGAACTCCTTGCGCAAACCTTTCAATATGCTGGCAGGCAGGAAGGGATTATCCGAAACGGTTGCAGTTATGGTCCCATTACCGATCGTTTCCGTCCCGGCAGAGGCAAATTCCCGGATCAATGTTTCCGGTGTCAGCGGGTGAGTTCCGGCTTCTGCCAAATCCAATTTTTTCTCCCAGCGAATTCCGGCAGGTATCTGAATTTTCAGTTCCTTACGGGTCAGGGAGATTTTCAGATCCAACGGCAATTTACGCAGGGGGAGGGCGGCGATCCGTTTTGTATAATCTCCCACCGATTCACCTGTTTTGTAAACAAGTGAATCTTTCGTAACAACTTTATCCGAAAGAATGAAAACAACCTCATCCTTCAATGCCCGGTTGACCGTTTTTCCGTGGATACTCATTTTTGTAATAGTGACAGCCGGACCCTCATCGCCGGATCGAGGCTGAACGCGGATCACATCCCCCACATGGAGTCGGCGGGATGGTAAAACGGTAAAGCCGCCGTTCCCTGAACTGATAACTTTTCCGCAGAGTTGACCGGATGCGCCCAGGGAATCGAATTTGATCAGATCTTTCCGGGCTTGTTCCGTATAGAAGCCCAGCGACCACTTTCTCCCGCAGGTTTTGGCAAGCAGTTCTTTCGCTTTCGGTAAAACCTCTTTGAATTGCGCCGGATCCTGTGCGGAATCCATGGCAAGACGGTAAGCGGAAACCACGTTTTCCACATAGTCTGCCCGGCGCAATCTGCCTTCGATCTTCAGAGAGCGTACGCCGCTTGACATGATTTGAGGAATCAGTTCCAATGTACAGAGATCCTGCGAAGAAAGGAAGAAACCGTTTCCCTCATCAGAGTGATAGCGTCTCCTGCAGGGTTGTTTGCACTTGCCTCGATTGCCACTCCACCCCCCAAGCCAGCTCGAAAGCAGACAGGAGCCGGAGATACAACAGCACAGCGCTCCATGGATAAACATTTCCAGCTCCATATCCGGGGAAATGGCAAGCATCTGCTGGATTTCTTTCAGCGTGGTCTGCCTCTCCAGAATTACCCGTTTGACACCCAGATCCCGGGCAAATGCGATCCCTGCCGAGTTATGCAGCCCCATCTGGGTGGAGGCGTGGA
>JAGAPM010000137.1 GCA_017623265.1 Lentisphaeria bacterium
AGATTTCCAGACGTTTCTCCATTTCCCGGCAGTACGGCTCCACCGCCACCGGTTCCCCGCTGCGGCAATCATAGATGCCTCTGCCGAAAGAAACGATCAGGACAGACGGGCGGGATTTGACCGGACTTTTTCCGGCGAGATCCCACTGTCCGGGCATATCCCAGGCGGAATTGATCCCCCAGTCCCAGCCTTCGTTGTGGATCCGGTCCAGAAATTCGCAGAAATGTTGCGGGAACAGGGCATACGGTTCATATCCCCCCAGAGCCGTGCCGTCCAAATCAAAAAGAAACAGTTTTTCCGCCATGGCTCATGCCTTGAAATTTGCTTCGATCCAGTCGGCAACAGGCTTCGGATCATCCAGACCGTGGGGATGATGTCCGCCCGGATGCCGGAACACTTTCATGACCCCGCCCAGCTCTTTGACGCGGGCTTCCATCACATCTGTATTATCCTCAATGGCAACACTCATATCCTCCGTAGCGGCGACATGAATAATGGGAACTCCCGCTTCCACCAGCGCGCTGACTTTTTCAATGGGCGTAGGCAGGGCAAGGGCTTCCTCCTCCGTCGTAAAGTGATAATCCCGCAGCAGTTTCGCCATATTTTCCGGATTTCCGGGACCTTTCCCCTTTCCGGCGGGCCAGTTTTTGATGGCGCAAACCGGGTTGTCCCCGTACACGCACCCCACTTTATCCGGATTGGCGCAGGACCAGTTGTAAATGTAGAGTCCGCCCCGGCTCAAGCCCAGCAGGATGGGGTGACGGTCAAAACCGTATTCCCCGGTGAGCAGTTCATAAAAATGATCAAAGTTTTTCATGGCATCGGGACAACCGAAAGAGTTATCCACATTCATGAAGCAGATATAGTAGCCGCGGTGGAGCATTTCCAGTTCAAACTTGGGGAACGCGGCGAAAAATTCCGCTTTCCAGACCCAGCGTTTTTCCGGCAGGGGAATTGCGGGTTCCACCACGATACATTCTCTGCCGTCGTATTGGAAATGATGGGACTGAAAACCGTAAGAAGCGATCGTTTCATCCGGAAACTGCATAAGACTTTCTCCTTCAATTTTGCATGGATCGAAAAGATGAATCGTAACTGAATGCAGGAAAGATAGCCCCGAAACGGCTTTTTTTCAAGCAGAAAAGGGTATTTATCCGTTATAATCGCTGAAAAATCTCTTGCATTGCCGCCGAACCGTGGTATAGTAATGAAAAATCAGGAAAAAGATCATGAAACTGCTTTTCTCACTTTTCTGTTTTCTTCTTCCTTTTCTGCTGACGGCTCAGTCACTGGAATGGAAATATGCACAGCGGGGACCGTACGGGACTGGCTGTTTTGAACACGTCTCCAAAGACCGGGCGCTGAAAAAATATGTGGTGTATTATCCGCTGGACCTGTTGGAAACGGAGGGAAAAAAGTATCCGGCGATCGTGCTGTGCAACGGAACCGGTTATCCCGCCTCAAAATATCCGGCTGTCTTCCGGCATCTTGCCTCGTGGGGGTTCATTGTGATCGGAACAGAAGAAGGCTGGTCCGGTAAAGGAAAGGGCGCAGAAAAGTGCATGATTGCTCTGATCGCATTCAACCGGATGAAAGATCATCTGCTGTCTGACCGGGTGGATCTGGACCATGTGGGGATCGCCGGTCATTCACAGGGCGGAGCAGGTGCATTCAACGGAGCAACAAAGCACAAGCACAGCGCGTATTTCAAAACGGTCGTTTCCCTCAGCGGGACTCATCAGGATCTTGCCGCCTCATGGCTGATGCGGTGTCCGTACGATCCCACACTTGTTTCCGTGCCGGTGTTCATGACATCCACTTCCAACCCATACGGCTGGGATGAAGACCGCCCCGGCAGCAAAGATCCCGGGATCTGCAACATGGCATCCATGCGCCGGAACCGGGAAATGATCCGGAGCAGACACAAGGTTCCGGTTGTCATCGCCCGGATCGCCGATAAAAAACGGCATCACGCCCACTCGCTGGTGGACAGTCTCCCCTACACGGTGGCGTGGTTCCGGTACTGGCTGATGAACGACACCGAAGCGGGCATGGCATTTTTCGGCTCTGCCCCGGAACTGAAACGCAATCCCCGCTGGCAGGATGTGGAGATCGTACAGTAAAATCTGACTTAACCCCCGTAAATGAAAGGTTCTTATATGAAAAATACACCCGAATTCAAACCCTGTTCCGGCAGAAAATGGACACTGGAGATCTGTACCGGAGAGCAATGCGAAACGATCCGCCTGACCCCGCCGGCAGTGCAGACCGTTACCAATGAGGTCTATGAAAGTATGGAACCCTTCAACGAAAAGGCAGCACCGTGGCGCCGGACCCGTCTGAAACAACTGATCGCACAGGAATGTGCAAGCGCCGGTCTACTTGTCCCCGGGTCCGCCGTGGTCCGGAATGAAAAGGGTAAGATCTTCCAAGAGGGAGAAGATTATCTGATCCAGGAAAATTTCAACACCTTCATGAAAGCGGAAAAAAGTTCGATCAAAGAAGGGGAAACACTGCTGATCTCCTATCAGTTCGTGCCGCTGCGGCTGGATTCCATTGTGAGAAAGGCAGATGGCTCATTGGAACAGCGCTGCGGAACGCCCCACGTAACAACCCCGGCACAACCGGCGCTCAAACGGGGTGAAAAACGGCTGGCGAACATCTTCTTCAGCGGGGCTGCCTGTCAGAAGTTGACGGATGAGATGATCTTCCCGGTTGTCAAGCGGTCTCTTCCCAAAACCAAACCGCAGGCAGATCTGCTGCCCAAAACAATGGAAAAATTGAAGTCCGGGAAAAAATTACGGATCCTGGTATGGGGAGACAGCGTTACGGAATGTGCCTATCTTCCGGAAAATGACAAGTATCAGCTGCAGTTTCTGGAGATGCTGAAAAAGAAATATCCCGGCAGCACCATCGAAATGCGCACCTTCGGCTGGGGCGGCAGAGATACCGCATGCTTCCTCGCCGAACCGCCCGGATCGCCGTACAATTACGCCGAACAGCTCCTCGCATGGAAACCGGATCTGGTCATCAGCGAATTTGTCAATGACGGCTGGCTGGATGAAGCCGCAGTCTATGAACGGTACGGCAAGATACGGGATGACCTGAAAAAGATCGGCGCCGAATGGATCATCCTCAGTCCTCACTACATCAAGCCGGATTGGATGGGGCTTATCTCCTGCAAAAATTGTACGGAAGATCCCCGCAAATATGTACAGGCGATCCGGAAATTCTGCAAAGAATCCGGGATCGCACTGGCGGACGGCTCGGAAAAATACAGCAACCTCTGGCTGACCGGGATCCCGCACATGACGTTCATGGTCAATGCGATCAATCACCCCAACCGGAAGGGACTGAAATTTTTTGCCGATGCCCTGATGGAAGCACTGCGGGAAAAATAATCAGGCGAACTGCGCCCGGATCCGTTTGAACTGCGCCAGCGCTTCCGGATTGATGGTGCCCGCCTGATCGATCAGAACATTCAGCGTGATCATGCGGTCCGCCTCCAGATTGACCCGGAACGCATTTGCCAGCTGTTCATCAGTGAACTGCGGGGGAGCGAATGTGCCGTTGTGGGCGTCCCGCGTCCCTTTGTTGAACACCCAGCGGGGGGAATCGGCACAGCACCAGCGGGTCTCCTGAATCCCGGGGACGGCATCCGGTGTGCCTTTGTAGAGCAGGTCCAGACATTCGCCGGGGTAGTAATCCACGTGATCCGTGTAAAGGAACTGGCTGGTATAAGGTTCATCACCCCAGATGAAACCGCTGTTGATCGCCACGGCGGCATCCGGATTCGCTGATTTCGCGCATGCCACCAGCTTTTCCCACGGGAACTGCCAGCCGTTCAAATCGCAGCTGACAGTATTGGTGGGACCGGCTGGGTCCACAGAATACGGGCTGTCGAACCACCAGGCATCAATGAGGTCCCCGTACCGTTCCGCCGTGTACTGCACGATCCCGCAGATGATTCCGGCAAAACGGTCCGGATCGTGACCCGGACCGTCTGCGTAGCCGTTGGCGGTCTTCCACGCCACGTCATCGTTATTGTTGCAGCTGTGGTTGTAATAGGCAATGAACCGGATCCCCCGCTTTTTCAGCGCCCGCATCAATTCGCCCGCCAGATCCCGCTTGCTCGTTCTGCCGGGAAGAACTTCATCCACCAGCGGGACGGGGAAGGGGAAATAATTCTTGCCGTGCGTCAGCGTAAAGATGCAATGCTGTGCTCCGGCGTCCGCAACGGCATCTGCAAACGCTTCCACCGGAAAGGCTTCCACCGCCTCCTGATACGCCTTTTGTGTGCCGTCCAGATTCACAGACATATCTGTCCAGTGAAAACTCAACCCCATGGAGCGCTTCATCCATGCCGTATCCGCCCGCTGATATTCCAAAGAAAAATCCTTTCAATGTTTGGAGACAACGGGCATAATATAGCCTGCGGCGCATGTTTTTGCAAGCACAACCTTCCCGGTCATTTTCCCTTTTGTGCCTGAAATTTCCGATACGCTTCCATGATCTTTTCACAGTCCCGGATATCCACCCTGATATCTGCTAATTGGATCCCCACCATACCAGTCGGGAATGTTTTGGCGAAGACTTCATAAGAACCATCCGGATTCCTGCGGGCAAAAATGAGCTGTTTTTCCGTATCCCGGACACGCTGAGTGGACATTCCGTCATATCAGTAATGCCAAGATGGAGGGATTTAACAACAAGATCAGATGGCTGATAAAGCAGGCTTATGGATTCAGAGATCGTGAGTATTTCAAATTGAAAATCTACCAGCTGCCGGAAATTTCAAGCGGGAAATCATTATGAAATTCTGTCACAAAACGTCGAAGAGGCTAAAATAAACGCTCTTCAGCGGGAAGAAAGCCGCCGGAATAAACACAAATAAATGTTTGTATTTTACGATTGCAAAATGCTGTTATTTGTTAGATTATTTTTATGTTTTTTTGATTATTTTTGTTTTTTTTACTTGTATTGTTTCTTTTCTGAAATATATTAATCCTACTTTGCATGAAGTTTTTATTTCTGAATGGACAAGATATCAGGAGGGGGGAATTGGCAGTTTTTTCTGCGTATAATTCCAAAAATTAAGATATCTTACAGCAAATCAAAATACGATTTTATGCAAAGCATCATACCCGTTATAACGATAAACAATAATAAACAATAATAAACAATTGTCAGGAGACAGAGAGCATGAAGGGTCTGACAGCCAGGCAGCAGGATTTGCTTGATTTTATCGAGGCATTCACCGAGACAATGCACATGGCTCCGACGATCTACGAAATTGCAGCGCACTTTGCGATCAAACCCTCCACCGTTTTTGCCCACCTGAATGCGCTCCATAAGAAAAAAGTCCTGACCCGCAGCGGGAAAGCCCGCAGCATCATGATCGCCGACACCCACCGGCGGCGGATCCGTCAGGTTGATATTTTAAGCCGATCCATTGTGGTCAAAGGCAGCAACCGGTATAAAAATCTGCGCTTTGATCTGCGTTTCTTTTCCCACGTTCAGGACAGCAGCGAAGTCTTTGCTCTGAACCTTCAGGAAAATGCACTTCCGGATTCCGGGATCCTGCAGGGAGATCTGATCCTTCTGCAGAAAGTTCCTGTTTCGGCGATCCATCCCGGCAATCTTCTGCTGGTGGAAGATAACGGCACGCCGGTCCTTTGCCGCTGCCTCACCTGCAGCAATGAAAAAGTGGAAATGCTTGCCCAGGGCGGACGCCGGATCTGCACGACTCCTGCAGGGATCACGCTTATGGGATCGGTGATCGGTCTCCAGAGAAACTATTGAAAAACTTTCTGAAGTCTCTGCTTTTTCCGAAGATTTTCTCAGATCTCCGGCAGAATATTTGATCCTCTCCCAAACTGTACACAGAAAATTCAATCAATCATCAAAGGTTTCAAAAAGGATTTTTGAGGACTCCGGAATCAGGGCAAAAAAAATGGTGCTCGAGGGGAGACTCGAACTCCCATGGGTCGCCCCACTAGCACCTCAAGCTAGCGCGTCTGCCATTTCGCCACCCGAGCACAATTTGGTGTACGTGCTGTTAATTTACATGTGTTTTGCAGAAAGTCAAGCATACTTCAGGAAAAAAACGGAAAAAAGTTCTTGAAAAAGAATGAAAAAAAGCAAAATTGAACTGGAAAAGGCAGAAATCCGGGGTAAAGTAAGAACAATTACATTCATACAGCAGAAAACCAAACAGATAAAGAGGTAATCATATGCTGGATTCGATTTTGAAAGATATTGCGTCACCGGGCATTGAAATGCACGGCGCGCCCTTTTTCGCTCTGAACGCCAAACTGGACCCGGAAGAAATGCGCCGGGAAATGAATGTGTTTCATACAATGGGTATGGGCGGGTGTTTCCTCCATACCCGCGTGGGGCTTGCCACACCGTATCTGGGAAAAGATTACATGGATTCTCTCCGGGCGGCAGTGGAAGAATGTGAAAAACTGGGGCTGAAACCCTGGCTCTATGATGAAGACCGCTGGCCCTCCGGTGCCGCAGGCGGACTGGTCACAAAAGATCCCCGCTTCCGGATGCGGAAACTGGTCTTCCTCGAAGCCGGTGAAGAAATGGATACAACTGTCCGGGACGGCGGTGATGCAGTGTATCAGGCAGAAGCCAATGAGGGCGGCGAACAGACCCTTGCATGGTTTGCACTCAAGTTCGACGGCGAAATCATGACATCCTACCGCCGGATCAGCGAAGGTGATGCTCCGGCAGACGGCGAAAAGAAGTTCCGGGCGTTCCGCCAGACCACGCCCGTTGGCAATCCCTGGTTCAACGGTCAGACATATCTGGACACCATGAATCCGGATGCCGTGGCAGAGTTCATCCGTGTGACTCACGAAGCGTACAAAAAAGAATTCGGCAACTACTTCGGCAATGTGATCCCCGGTATCTTCACAGACGAACCCACTTACTCCCGTTCCAACTTCCGGGCGGAATCCAGTCTGCCCTGGACGGACCGTCTGCCGGAAGCATACGAAGCCAAGACCGGTAAATCCCTTATCGATGAGATCCCGCTGCTGTTCTACCGTCTCAACGGCGAACCTTTCGCCAAAGTCCGCGTGGACTTCTTCGACACGGCGGCGGATCTGTTCCATCACTCCTCTATGAAGCAGATCGGGGACTGGTGTGAAGCGAACAATCTCGCCTTCACCGGGCATCTGCTTGCCGAAGATACCGTTGTCAGCCAGATCGGTACCTGCGGCTCCGCCATGCGCGGCTATGAATACGAAACCGCCCCCGGAATCGACCTGCTGACTGAACACTGGAATATCTTTGATACGGCAAAACAGTGTACCAGTGTGGCACATCAGTTCATGAAGCCCTACCGTCTTTCCGAAACCTACGGCTGCACCGGTTGGGATTTCCCCTTCTTCGGGCATAAGGCTCTGGGTGACTGGCAGTATGCAGTGGGGATCAACTTCCGTTGCCAGCATCTTTCCTGGTACTCCATGAAAGGTCAGGCAAAACGGGACTATCCGGCATGTATCTTTGACCAGTCTCCGTGGTATAAGAGCCATCACTATCTGGAAGACTATTTCGGGCGTATC
Organism: Lentisphaeria bacterium; assembly: GCA_017623265.1. Classification (GTDB taxonomy): domain Bacteria; phylum Verrucomicrobiota; class Lentisphaeria; order Victivallales; family UBA1829; genus SIG77. Next base: position 7,578 of record JAGAPM010000137.1, read on the forward strand.
GGTGCCGCACTCCAGCACGGCGAAGAACAGCGCTCCATCCTGGTGATCCATCCCATCGAATCCACCTGGGGCGTGTTCTCCTGTTTCAACCGGACCGGCGAGGATGACGCTGTGGAGGTCAACCGCCTTTGCGATGTACGTATGCGCCTGATGAAAGCAAACCTGGACTTCGACTACGGCGAAGAAGAAATGATGTCCCGCCACGCCCGTATGGACGGGGATCTGCTCCGTATGGCGAAAGCGGCGTATAAAACCGTTGTGGTGCCGCAGCTGCGTACGATCCGCAAGACAACGCTGGACCTGCTGCAGGATCTTCAAAATCACGGCGGAAATGTGATTTATATCGGCACGCCGCCGGAATATCTGAACGGGGAAAAGAGCAGTCTCCCCGCCGAAGTCTTTGCCTCGTTCACGCAGACAGAACTGGATGATTTGACTGCCAATGTGGAAGCAGTGGACCGCATCATCTCCATTGCAGACCGGGACGGCAACGAAATCGAACCGGTGATCTCCATGCTGAAGCGGGAAGGGGACAACATGGTTCTCTTTATCTGCAACACCGGTTGCGAGTTTACTACCGGCTTCCATGCAGATTTTGTCCGCAACCGGAAACTGGTCTTCCCGGAAGCAGTGATCAGCATTGCCAACGTGCCGGAAAATGCAGAAGTTCTGGAAGTGGATCCGCTGACCGGAAAGATCACCCGCGTAGGCTCTTCTCTGGAAGAAGGGATGCTGTTCTTCAATACATCCTTCGATGAACTGCAGTCCCGTTTGTTCCTGATCGGTCAAACCTCTGCAGAAGCGGAAGATCCCCGTACGGAACAGGAGATCAGCGGCACAGTCGCCCTGCCGGAAAACTGGAAACTGGTTCCGGATGAACTGAACGTACTGCCGCTGGATATGGCAAAATATTCTCTCAACGGCGGCGATTTCACCGGTCCGGAATATATTCTTTCTCTGGATGGTGTTGTGCGTCAGGCACTGGGCGAAAATCCCCGGGGCGGTCACATGGTCCAGCCGTGGCTGATGGAACAGATGGATCAGGCAGAAAGAAAGTCTGCGGATCTTGTTCTGGAATATGAATTTATCTGCGATGCCATCCCGGAAAGCGATTGCTTCCTGGGCGTGGAAGATGCGGATCTCTTCACGATCAAACTGAACGGAACCGAACTTCCCGGTCAGGATGAAGGTTTCTGGTGTGACCGCTCCCTGCGTCTGCGGAAAGTGGCAAAATCCCTCTTCCGTACCGGCAGCAACGTGCTGACTCTCCAGATCCGTTATCATGCCAAACTGGCTGGATTGGAAACAATCTATCTGCTGGGCAATTTCAGCACGGCAGACGGAAAAATCACCGGCTCTGCCATGCCGGAAAGCGCCGTTACCGGCAATCTGGGTGAAAAAGGTCTGACCTATTACTCAGGTAATATGGGCTACGAAACGGAGATCGAACTGACACCGGAAGCCGGCAAGCATTATCTGCTGGAAATCAAGGACTGGCAGGGTGTCGGTATGCTGATCACCTGCAACGGCGGGGAAGAGATCTTCCTCTCCTGGGCACCGTACAAAGCCGATTTGACTCCGTACCTGAAAAACGGCAAGAATACCATCCGGATCACGCTGCTCGGCAGCCGCAGAAACTCCCACGGTCCGTTCTATCATGCGGAAGTCACGCCGTACTGGTGCGGTCCCGGCGAGTTCGGTTATGCACATCCGGAACGGAATCTGGTCCCGTTCGGACTGCTCAGCCAGCCGCAGATCGTAGTGGAAGGCTGAAAGGGAAGCCGGAACCATAAAAAGAAAGAAGGGGCTGTTGCAAAACTGTCAAAGAGAGTATGCGCAGCTCCGTTTCTTATTTTTTGAGTGTAAAACAAGCACGCTGAAAGCGGAATGCGGAATGCGAAATGCGGAATGCGGAAGTGCCTGCGGCACATGAAGTGCGGGAGGCTTGCGACCGTCAAACGGCTCCCGCGCTCCTACAGAGCGCAAAATCGTGGGTAAATCCATAACCTATGGGCAAGCCCATAGGCTGTGATCCCGCGCTCCTCCGGAGCGCATCTGAATCCGCCTGCATGGATTGTTTTCAAAGAAATATTTATCAGGACAGTCGCAGCAGATACAGGAAAACAGTTTTGCAAC
>JAGAPM010000138.1 GCA_017623265.1 Lentisphaeria bacterium
GGCGAAAGTATCGTCATGCGTATTTTGGACAAGTCCAGTATCCAGCTGGATATTCCCCAGCTCGGGTTCTATACGGACGACCAGGAAAAGATCGATAAGATCATCGGTCTTCCGGACGGCATCTTCCTCGTGACCGGTCCGACCGGTTCCGGTAAGACCACCAGTCTTTACGCGTTCCTGAACACGATCAACACGCCGAACCGCAAAATCATCACGGTGGAAGACCCGGTGGAATATCAGCTTGCCGGTATCAACCAGGTGCAGGTGAACGCAGCGGTTCAGATGACCTTCGCCAACGCCCTGCGTGCCATGCTGCGTCAGGCGCCGAACATCATCATGGTCGGTGAAATCCGAGACTTGGAAACGGCTGAAATTGCAATCAACGCCTCTCTCACCGGTCACCTTGTGTTCAGTACGCTTCACACGAACGACGCCCCCAGCGCCGTGACCCGACTGATCGATATGGGCGTCAAACCCTTCCTTGTGGCATCTTCTGTCCGTGCCATCATGGCTCAGCGACTGGTCCGCCGCGTCTGTAAAAAATGCGCTCAGCCCTACACGCCGACAGCTGATGAGATCCGTCTTCTCGGACTGGATGAGGACTTCATCAAGAACTCCACATTCATGAAGGGACGCGGCTGCTCCGCCTGCGGTCACACCGGGTACAAGGGCCGTATGGGTATCTATGAGATCTTCATTCTTCAGGAAGAGATCCAGAACCTGATCTACGGCAAAGCCGCATCCAACGTTATCCGCGACGCCGCCCGTAAGAGCGGTATGAGAACCCTGCGCGAAGATGGTCTCCGCAAAGCCGCCGCAGGCACAACCACCCTTGCCGAAGTCCTTGCGACCACCATCGGCGATGCCAACTAAGGAGAAATGAATTATGCTGGATCCTGAAAGTCAGTCCTTAAAAGATATGCTCCTCGCAAGCGGTATTATCCCTGCGGATCAGCTTGCCGAGGTGGAAGAAGAATACGAACGCTCAGCGAAACCCCTGAAGGAACTGCTGGTCAACTACGATTTGATCATGGAAGACCAGCTTCTGGAAATGATCGCAACCAACCTGGGCACGGAAGTGGTGGACCTCACTCACGTGGAAATCGAAAAAAGCGTGATCGATATGGTCCCCGGCGATACCGCACGTATGCTGGGCGTGGTGCCGTTGAGCTATGACGGCACATCCCTTACGGTCACGGTGCGCAACCCGCTGAACTATCAGATCGGCGACGAACTGCGCTTCATGCTTAATAAGGATATTATTACGGTCGTCTCCCCCGAAGCACAGATCGACCGGTTCCTGGAAAAATATTATCCCATGGATATGGGTTCCATGCAGGATATGCTTGCCGAAATGGAACTGCAGGACGGTCTGGCAAACCTGAACGAACATGACCTGGAAAACGCCGCCAGTGAAGCGCCGATCATCAAGTTCGTGGACGCCGTTCTCTATCAGGCTGTGAAAGACAAAGCCTCTGACATCCACTTTGAGCCGTTCGAAAAAGAATTCAAGATCCGTTACCGTATCGAAGGTGCGCTTTATGAAATGGCGCCCGCCACCAAAAATCTGGCGATCCCGGTCATCTCCCGTGTGAAAATTATGTCCAGCTTGAACATTTCCGAACGCAGAAAACCGCAGGACGGCCGTATTCAGCTCCGTGTTGCCGGCAACCCCATTGACCTCCGTGTCTCCACGCTGCCCACACAGTTCGGCGAATCTGTGGTGCTTCGTGTTCTTGACCGTTCCGTGGTGAATCTGGACCTGGATATGCTGGGGATCAACGAAAACGTGCTGCAGAAGATCCGTGATATTATTGCCATGCCGAACGGGATCTTCATCATCACCGGACCTACCGGTTCCGGTAAAACCACCACGCTTTACTCCGCACTAAAAGAGATCAACAAGATCGAAGATAAGATCCTCACCGCAGAAGACCCGGTGGAATACGACTTGGAAGGTATCGTGCAGGTGCCGATCAATGATGCCGTGGGCATGACCTTCGCCGCCGCACTCCGCGCCTTCCTCCGTCAGGACCCGGACATCATCATGCTTGGGGAAACCCGAGACTTGGAATCCGCAGAAATGGCTGTGCAGGCATCCCTCACCGGACACCTTGTGTTCACCACGCTCCACACCAATGACGCCGCCGGTGCCATTACCCGACTGGTGGATATGGGGGTGGAACCCTTCCTGATCACATCCTCCCTGATCGGCGTTCTGGGTCAGCGACTCATCCGTAAGGTCTGTAACGGCTGTAAAACCGCATTCACGCCCACCGATGAAGACCTGGCGGCACTGGGACACAAGCGTTCCGATATCGGCGACAACAAGTTCTATTACGGCAAGGGCTGCAACCTCTGCCAGAACACCGGTTACAAGGGCCGGAAAGCTATCACGGAACTGCTGGTCATGGATTCCCGGATCAATGATCTGGTTCTCCAGAATGCGCCGACGATCGTGATCCGCGATAAAGCACGGGAACTGGGCATGGAAACCATGCGTGAAGATGGTATCCGCGCCATCCTCAACGGCGATACCACCATGGAAGAAGTCCTGAAGTACACATAATAAATCAGATTATATACAGCGAAAGAAGGTGCAATTATGGTCGAAATGAATGAACTGCTCCAGCTCGTAGTCGATGAGGGGGCAAGTGACCTGCATATCGAAGTGGGCGCTGCGCCGGTCGTCCGTCTCCACGGCGCAATGACGCAGCTTGAACTGCCCCCGCTGCAGCCGGAAGATACCGAACGGCTTATCCGCAGCATTGCCAACGAACGGCAGATCGAACAGATGGAAACAAACGGCGGTGCTGACTTTGGTATCGCATTCAGCGATCAGGCGCGTTTCCGTGTAAGTATTTTCCATCAGAAGGGTCACTGGGGGGCGGTTCTCCGTCAGATCCCGAACACCCTGCTCCCGCTGGAAAAACTGGGACTTCCTCCCAGCATCAAAGACCTGCTTTACACGCCCCGCGGTCTGATTCTGGTCACCGGTCCCACCGGGTCCGGTAAGTCTACCACGCTGGCTTCTCTGTTGGATGTGATCAATACGGAACGTGCCAGCCACATCATCACGGTAGAAGACCCGATCGAATTTTATCACCAGCACAAACAGAGCGTGGTGATCCAGCGCGAAATCGGAGCGGACGTTCCCTCCTTCGCAGAAGCTCTCCGCCGCGCACTCCGCCAAGACCCGGATATCATTCTGGTGGGGGAAATGCGTGACTTGGAAACGATCGAAGCCGCTATCACCGCTGCCGAAACCGGTCACCTGGTCTTCGGTACGCTGCATACCACCGGCGCGGCAAGAACGGTCGACCGTATTGTGGACGCCTTCCCCACCAATCAGCAGGCACAGATCCGGACCCAGCTGGCGTCCTCTCTCGTGGCTGTTATCTCGCAGGTCCTGCTGCCCCGGGCAGACAAACCGGGACGCGTTGCCGCATTTGAAATCATGATCTCCACGCCGTCCATCCAGGCGCTGATCCGCGACAACAAAACCTACCGGATCACCTCCGATATTCAGACCGGTTCCAAATTCGGCATGAATACGCTGGACGCTCATCTGGCGGACCTTTACCGTGAAGGCAAGATCTCGTATGGCGATATGATCACGATGGCGCAGGACAAGGAAGGCATCCTCGGACTGCTCGGTATGGAATAAAAACTCATTACAGATATGGAGTAACCTAATATGCCACTTTATCAGTACACCGCAATGGATGCGGCCGGCAAGGAGTCCAAAGGGTTCAAGGATGCACCCAATGAAATGGCTGTTTCCAAGTTCCTCAAAGAACAGGGCATGCATCCCACCAGCATCAAACCCGCCACCGGCGCTGCTGCAAAAAAAGCAACCGGCGGAGAAAAGAAAAAATCTTCCCTGTTCTCCATGGAGATCAACATCGGTCCGACCAAAATCGTGGGGAAGGATCTGACGATCCTCTCCCGTCAGCTCGCCATCCTGCTGGAAGCCGGTCTGCCGCTGGTGCGTTCGCTCCGCACGCTGGAAAGACAGGCAAAAAACCCGGCTGTCCGCAAGATCCTCGGCAAAGTTTCCGCTTCCGTGGAAGGCGGTGCCGGATTCTCCGAAGCGCTGGCGCAGTTCCCTGCCTCCTTTGACAACCTGTACGTGAACATGATCCGCGCCGGTGAAGCTTCCGGTAAGCTGGACCTGATCCTCTCCCGTCTGGCGGCATTCCGTGAAAAAGCGGAAAAGATCGCCGGCAAAGTCAAATCTGCCATGACATACCCGATCATCGTTCTGACCATCGCCATCCTCATGACGGCGGGGTTGATGGTCGGTGTCGTTCCGAAATTCGAGAAAATGTTCCAGGGCATGCTCGGTGAAGGCGCCCAGCTCCCTGCTCTGACACAGCTCGTTATGGACATCAGTAATGCGCTGCAGGAACACATCATTGTGGTGATCATTGCCGTGGTCGTCCTTATTGTGGCGATCAATCTCATCGGTAAGACGGCGGGCGGGAAACTGTTCTTTGATACGATCAAGTTCCGGATGCCCATGTTCGGTCCGCTGATCTCCAAGAACGCCATTTCCAAGTTCGCCCGTACCCTCGGCACCCTCACCGGGTCCGCCGTACCGGCTCTCGACGCCCTCAAGATCGTGCGTGATACCGCAGACAACGCCTTGATCTCCCGGGCTGTACAGCAGATCCACGATGCGGTGAAAGAAGGGGAAACCATGTCCTCCGTTCTTTCCAGCACCAACGTCTTCCCGGTCATGGTGGTCAGTATGATCGAAGTCGGTGAAGAAACCGCAAAGACCCCTGAAATGTTGGAAAAGATCGCTGATACCTACGATGAAGAAGTGGACAACGCCGTTGCCGCTCTGACCTCCATGATCGAACCGTTGCTCATGGTGTTCCTGGCGGTGGTGGTCGGCGGTATCGTTATCGCTATGTTCCTCCCCCTCATCAAGATCATCGAAACCCTGTCCGCTGCATAAGCAACGGGGAAAATTCAAACGGGAATCGGTCGGACAGACTTTCAACGGTCTGTCCGGTCTTTTTTCCGGCTTTTTTCTGACGGACAGTCTGACGGAAAAATGACGGAATACAATGACGACTTATAAAGTTCAGCAGAAGAAGTTACTATTCAGCAAGTTAAAGAAAGTGACGAATGTATGACGCTTTGCATCCTCAATATCGGAAACACCCAGGTCCGCATGGATTTTGACGGAAAGGAAACACGGATTCCGACCACGGAATTTGTGCCGGAGATGATCCCTGCCGGCGTGCCATGCGCTGCGTCAAGCGTTGTCCCTGCCCTGACGGAAAAATTACGGTCTGCCAGACCGGACATCTTCTGGATCACCAGAGACACCCCCGGCATCCCGGATCTCTCCCGGGTGGAGGCGGAAAAACTGGGGGCGGACCGGATTGCCAATGCGTCAAAACTGTTGCTGGACGGTATCCTGCCCGCAATGACCATTGACTGCGGTACGGCGGTCAACTGCGAAATCGTGGATGAAAATGGTGTTTATTGCGGGGGCGCTATCTTCCCCGGCAGACTGCTGCTCCGGAAATCTCTGAACCTTTTCACTGCCCAGCTGCCTGTCTTCCCCCTGTACGATGACCTGCCCGAATTTCCGGGGAAGTCATCCATTTCGGATCTCCGGTGGGGAACGGATGCCATGCTGATCGCGGGTATCACTCAAATCATTGAAAAAACCAAAGCGCTCTTTCCCGGCAAAACGCTCCGTATCGTGGCATGCGGCGGTGATGCGGATTTTCTGATGCGTCATATCCCCGGTCTGGAATATGGCGGCGCAGACTTCACAAAGGAAGGGATCAAAGCACTTTACAAGAAAGCGATGGAATAACTTATGGTACGTGTAAAAATCTGCGGCATCCGTAATGAGGAAGACCTCAATACCGCTGTCGCTGCCGGCGCTGATGCAGTCGGTTTTCTCGTGGGGCAGGTCCATGCCTCGCCCTCTTTTGTTCTGCCCGGCACAGCTGCAAGGCTTGCAACCGCCCTGCCCCCGTATGTTCAGCCCGTTCTGGTCACCCATTTGACGGAACCCGCTGAAATTCTGGATCTTGTCAGCCGGACGGGGATCTATACGATCCAGCTTCACGGCGGCAGCACGCCGGAGCAGGTCGCCACACTCCGGAACAAGCTGCTCGATCAGGCAAAACTGATCGTGGCGACTCATCTGCAGGAGGAACGACAGATGTTAGACCTGATGGACTTTTATTCGGTGGCAGATACGATCCTTCTGGACAGCTGCCTGCCGGAACAGCGGAAAGTCGGCGGCACCGGTGTGATCTGCAACTGGGATCTGGCGGCAAAATTCACTGCATCGGCTCTCCGCCCGATCACGCTTGCCGGAGGACTTGCCGGTGACAACGTGATGGATGCCGTCCGAAAGGTCAAACCTTATGCGGTTGATGCCAATTCACGCCTCCGGGACGCCGAAGGAAAACTGGACTACGAAAAAGCCCTTGCCTTCTGTCAGAATGCACGGATGATATAATATTATCCGCGCCCCATATAATACACTTCCTGCGAAGCACTGCTCACAAGCCGGCTTCGCATTTTTTATGCCGTGACCTCACGCCAACCATTAACCCCTCCGTTTCAGAGCACAAAAAAAGCGGATACATTGCTGTATCCGCTTTTCGAAGAATCTTTTCAGATCAGATTACTGGAGACCGAATGCACCCCAGGAACCCTTTGCAACGGGCAGACCCTTGACCTGGTCCGGCCAGTTTTCATCTTCTGCCTGCTTACCGGAGGAGTCGACGTTGACCCAGTTACCTGCGCCAGTGTGGTTCCAGCCATCCTGGTCAGTCTTGCTGGGGTTGCTGCCGCGGAAGCCGTCAGCGAGAATACCGCTGGTGGTTCTCATCATGGTGCCCTTCTGCCCGGATTCGATCTTACCCATGAAGTAGGCGTAGGAGTTGTTTTCCGACTTGAAGTCAGTGGACTGTTCCAGGTCGCCGCGAGCCTTATCGGAACCGGGGACTGCCGTGGTGGAGGAGGGGCAGATATAGAGGTTCGGGTTGTCACCGGCTTCGGTCTTGCGGATCAGGAACAGCAGCTTGGCATGGTTTTCACCGCCACCGGTAGTCGTGGTGGAAGCATCGATGAACGGGAAGCCGCCCTGTGCGTCTCTGTAGGAGTTCAGAGCCGTGTAGAGCTGTTTCAGGTTGTTCAAGCAGGTGGTTCTGTTGCCTTTTTCCTTCACACCGAACACGGCGGAACCGATCATGGTAGCCAGAACGGCGATGATCGCGATGACAACGAGCATCTCGATAAGGGTGAATTGTTTTCTTTTCATGAGTGATTTTCTCCTCATTGGTTAGATATTTTGTGTGTTGTTTGTGTGTCTCTACCTATAATTATATCTCATCTGCAACAGAAAAACAAGTCCTTTTTCTCAAAAATCGCAAAAAAATCTGACTTTTTTTCTTATTTTTTACTCTTTTTCCCCTGAATACGATCCATTTCCTGCTTTTCCGGCAAATGACAAACAGAATTTTCCGGTCTGTGAACTTGACAATCCCCCCGCACGGGTGTATTATATAGTTGATAATTGAACGACGTCCCCGGGGGATTTTTATGACAAAGGAGCTTGAACGATGAAGAACGACAGCGAAAATCTGCCCGGCTCGACCGTGGAAATGGCAGCCGCAGAGTTTGA
>JAGAPM010000139.1 GCA_017623265.1 Lentisphaeria bacterium
TGCGTCTGCCGGAGTATGTGGCGGGTACGCTGCCCCGGGAAAAACTTTTCCTCGGAAACACCGATGATCTTGACTTCAAGACCGGTGAAACGGTAGTTGCGATCGACCGCACCGCAAAGCAGGTCACCACGAGCAGCGGCGCTGTTTATGAGTATGATAAACTGATCCTTGCCACCGGTGCCGCCGCCAATGTTCCGCCGGTCGAAGGGCTGAAAGAAAATGCCCGGGTCCTGCGCACCATGGCAGATGCCGATGCACTCGCCGCCTGTACCGGAAAAACGGCTCTCGTTCTCGGAGGCGGTCTCCTCGGTCTGGAAGCCGCATGGGCGCTCAAGAACCGGGGCATGGAAGTGAACGTTGCCGAGGTGATGGACCGCTTGCTGCCCCGTCAGCTCAACGAAACGGAATCTGCCCGGCTGCTGACTGTTTTTGAAGAAATGGGTTACAAAATCGCTCTCGGAGCAAGTGCCGTTTCCTGTTCAGCCGATACGGTGACCATGCAGGATGGACGCAGCTTTACGGCGGATCTGATCCTCGTTTCCGCCGGTATCGCTCCCAACAAAGCGCTGGCGGAAAGCGCCGGGCTGGACTGCGGACGCGGCATCAAGGTGGATTCCTCCCTCCGGACGAATGACCCGGATATTTATGCGGTCGGCGACTGTGCCGAGATCGACGGGCGGACCATCGGTTTGTGGATGGCGTCCAAGGATCAGGGCGAGGCGGCTGCGGACATCATCTGCGGCGTGCTGGAAAGTTTTGTGCTGCCCGCATACAACCCGAAACTCAAGGTCAGCGGCATTGACTTCAACAAGATCAAGGGGGCATAATGGGTGTTGAGATCGAGCGCAAATTCCTGCTGAAGAACGGCGACTGGCGCAAGTTTGTCTCTATGTCTTCCCGGATCCGGCAGGGATATATGCAGAACGATGCCCACGCCACGGTGCGGGTGCGCCTGATCGATGATGAGGCGTACCTGACCCTCAAAGCTCCCCGGTCCGCTTCCGGCGTGACCCGTCTGGAGTACGAATACCCGATCCCGGCAGAGGATGCCAACGGTCTGTTGGACACGATCTGCACCCCGCCGCTGATCGAAAAGATCCGGCACTACATCCCCGCTGAAAACGGCTTGATGTGGGAGATCGATGAATTTTCCGGCGACAACGCCGGTCTGGTGGTGGCGGAACTGGAACTGCCCGCCGAGGACACCCCTTACATCCGCCACGACTGGCTCGGTGAGGAAGTCACGGGCGACGTCCGCTACTACAACTCCAACCTGATCAAAAATCCCTATTCCCGCTGGAAAGATTGAGTGCAGACCCCGGTCAACCGGCGTTCCGGGGCTCACAAAAAATACAGCTTTTTTCTCTTTTTTTCTTGACTTATCATCTTGTCAGTGCTAATGTAACAGCATTATGATTACTTTTACGACAACTGATACATTGATCCAGCGCATCCTGCTTCGGGTTGCACCGCAACTTTACGCCGCGACAAGCGCATCCTCCTTCGCCAAGGCTGCGGAGGACAAGAGCA
>JAGAPM010000140.1 GCA_017623265.1 Lentisphaeria bacterium
CACGACAGGCGGCTCCCCCAGCCCCGCAGAACAGACCATCGAAGTCGCTGCAATCCGGGAAGCCGCCCTCAAAGCAGAACAGGCACCGGGTACTCTTTTCCGTGTCTGATCTCATGAAATGTTATACGCCCGCCGGATAAGGCGGCATGGCCCCGCGCCCGAAAAGGGCGCGGGGCTTTTTTTGCAGCGCACTCAAGATGCTGTGCGCTGTAAAAAAAGCAAGCGCAGCTGACCGCTCTGCGGTCAACTGCGCACCATGCCGCCTTATCCGTGCGGGCGTTCCGGCAAGTTACCGGTTTCCGTCTGCCTCGATCCGCACAACATTTTTTGCACAGGGGCCCCGTTCATTCCGACCGGGTTCGTAGGATACGGCATCATTGATATTCAGCTCATTGAAATCGCAGTCCTGAACATCCTGCCAGAAGAAAAAGATGCTGTCGGTTCCGTCATCGGGTGCGATAAAGCCGTAGCCGTTTTTCAGATGTACGACACGCCCGGTCATCTGATTTTCTGCGGGCAATTCTTCCACGGGTTCGGGATCTGCTGTTTCCGGTTCTTTTTCCAGCTGGTTGAAGGAATATGCATTGGGCTGAACAAAGAGGGAGTCTACATGAAAGCTGCGGTCACGGGGAACGATTTCGCCGTTGATGATCTTATGCATCTGCAGAGGGTAGGAAACCTCATTCATCAAGCGGGTACTGGTGATGGTATTGCGGGTATTTCCGTTGTCGTCCATATATTCAAAATCCCATCCGAGGACCATGACCCGTGTACCGAGGGCGTTCAGTTTCCGGACCAGCGGAACATAATCGCCATCGCTGGCAATCAGGACGACCACATTGAATTTTTTGAAAATGGTCAGTTCCAGCGTTTCCAGTGCGAGGGAGACATCAACACCTTTTTCAGTATTTCTGGTAATGGGCAGATAATGTGTCACCACGCCTTCCCGCATCAGAATATCATCAAATACCCGTTCATTGTACAGGATCTGCCGTGCATTTGCCTCCATGGCGGGCAATCTTCCACGGAAGTAATGACAATCCACGATCTGACAGAGTCTTTCGGGAATGCCCTCTTTTTCCGAGATCATTTTTTTCACAAAATCATGCAATCCGGGAATACTTAATCTGGCGCGGCGCGGATGTGCATAGCAGTAATAGTTGCTTACGTGGTAAAAATAGTTTCCATCGTAAAAAATACCGATCCTCAACAAACGGTTACCCTGATCCATACGCATACTCCTTAACTGAAACTGATAAACTTATATTTTTTCAATAGACCTTACATCCAATGATCTGTTCCTTAATATAACACCAAAACAGAAAAAGTAAAGTATAAAAATACTTATTTTCTTCGTTTTCCGTTCTATTTTTTGACGCTGCACACAATATTTGCAGGAACAATTCAACAGTTTCTGTAAATTTTCAGCAAAGAAAGATAAAATATTATGGATAAAAATTTTTCACAACCGTTGCAAAACCGGAGAAAAGAAAAATTCTGCCGTCTGTATGCGGGCAAATTCTGGGGTGATCCGGTTGCTGCGCTTCAAGCTGCCGGATTTTCGCTGACCGGAAAAAAAGCTGTCGATTTTGCCGAGACACTCTTTGACGATCCGGAGATCCGGGGGCGGATCGTTCATCTCCGCTCCTGCCGGTCCGCACGCTCCATCGCCGATGAATCCTGGATCAAAGATCTCCTGGTGGAAATTGCAACAAATGCCCTGAAGGACAGCGACCGGATCCGGGCTCTTGCCGGTCTTGCAAAGATCCTCAATGAAGGCGGAACGGTGCGGAACAGCAAGCAGGATCGTTCTGCCGGACTGCCGGAAGGCGGTCAGAATATTTTTCAACCGTTTCTGCCGGGATTTGAAGGTCCCTCCGACGGCGAAAACCGGTATATGGAACCGCAGGTCACCGTGATCATTCCGGAAACGGACTGATTTTTGCCATTCTCTTCTCATCCCTGCTTGCACGTGCGCACTTGCGGGTGTATATTAAGGGATGAGATGTTTCAAAAACAATCAACACAAACGGAAAGGAACGATCATGAGCGATCACAATTCGTATCAGAACCCGCTGACCGGGCGCTATGCCAGCAAGGAAATGAGCTACAACTGGTCTCCCCAGAAGAAACACTCCACCTGGCGCAGACTCTGGGTCGCTCTGGCGGAATCCGAAAAGGAACTGGGCCTTGCCATCACGGATGAACAAATCGCTGAAATGAAAGCGCATCTGGACGATATCGACTTTGAAGCCGCCAAGGCGGAAGAAGCCAAGCTGCGTCATGACGTCATGAGCCATATTCACGTATTCGGCGCACAGTGTCCCGCAGCGAAACCCATCATCCATCTCGGTGCGACCAGCTGTTTCGTGACGGACAACACCGAACTGATCCAGATGCGGGACGGTCTCAAAATCATCCTCTCCAAACTGCTCAAGGTCATCAGCATTCTCGCAAACTTCTGCGATGAATACAAAGATATGCCCACGCTTGGGTTCACCCACTACCAGCCGGCACAGCTCACGACCGTCGGCAAACGCTTCGGTCTCTACCTGCAGGATTTCATGTTCGACCTTGCCCGCGTGGAAGCGGAAATCGAAAACATTCCCTTCCGCGGCGTCAAGGGAACTACCGGAACCCAGGCGAGCTTCATGGAACTTTTCAATGGCGATACGGAAAAAGTCCGTACGCTGGATAAAGTTGTCAGTGCAAAAATGGGCTTCACCAATCCGGTCTACCTCAGCGGTCAGACCTACAGCCGGAAGGTGGACTACTATGTGCTGACCGTTCTCTCCGGTATCGCCCAGAGCGCATACAAAATGGCAAACGATATCCGCCTCCTCGCCAACCTGAAGGAAGTGGAAGAACCGTTCGAAAAATCACAGGTCGGCTCCAGCGCCATGGCGTACAAACGCAACCCCATGCGCTCGGAACGGGTCTGCTCCCTCGCCCGTTACCTCATGAACCTGCCCCAGAACTGCGCACAGACCCATGCGGTCCAGTGGTTTGAACGGACACTTGATGACTCCGCAAACCGCCGCATCACCCTGCCGGAAGCATTCCTCGCCGCAGACGTGATCCTCTCCCTGCTGGCAAATATTACCGACGGTATGCAGGTCTATCCGAAAGTCATCCACGCACGGATCATGTCTGAACTGCCCTTCATGGCGACGGAAAATATCATTATGGAAGCCGTCAAAGCCGGCGGCGACCGTCAGGACATCCACGAAGCGATCCGTGTCCACTCTCAAGCAGCCGCCCGTGTGGTCAAAGCGGAAGGCGGCAGAAATGACCTGATCGAACGACTCAAGACCGATCCGCTCTTCGCCTCCGTGGCAGGCAAGTTGGATGAGATCCTCAAGCCCGAATCCTTCACCGGCAGAGCGTCCGGACAGGTGACAGATTATCTGACGGATGTTGTCCGCCCCGCCCTCGAACGGCTGAAAGATAAAACCGCAGCGGAAACCGAAGCGATCAGCGTATGAAGATCCTGTTCTTTTCCGATGCTCACGGTTCAACAGAAGCGCTCGGCAACCTGACCTTGCAGATCGCCTCCGCAAAACCGGACCTGATCGTGATGCTCGGCGATGCCCTGTATCACGGTCCCCGGAACGCCCTGCCCGGAAAGTATGATGCAAAAAAAACAGCAGAAATGCTGAACATCTACAAGAAAAAGATCATCGCCGTCCGGGGAAACTGCGACAGCGAGGTGGATCAGATGATGCTGGAATACCCCATCATGTGCGACTACTCGACAGTCTGGGCGGACGGGCAGCGCTTCTTCCTGACTCACGGTCATATCTGGAACGGCGGAAATGTACCGCCGGTAACAGCAGGGACGATCCTCGCTCACGGTCATACTCATGTTCCCGCGCTGGAACAGCAAAACGGATTGATCATCTTCAACCCCGGTTCCATCGCTATCCCCAAACAGGAAAATCTGCCCACATACGGGATATGGGATGATGGAACGCTGTCCGTCCGGTCACTGGCTGACGGTACAGTCTATCGGGATATGATCCTCAAAATGTACTGAACCGGGCAACAGCCGCCACGCAAAAAGACGGTCCCGCCGGAGCGCGCACTTGCGCCGCTCCGGCTCTCTTTTTTTCCGGGGGCGGGAAAAAATTGACTTCCGGGCACACCCGCCCGACCTGCCCCCGAAAAAAAGAGCGGGCTTCACCGGCGCTGCCGGTGAAGCCCTGGGACCGTCTTTTTGCGTAGCGGCTGATTGAGATCAGTCATTCCCGCCGTTATTATTTTTCGGTGGATGAGGATGTTTCCCGTTATGATTATTGTTGCGGTCGCGGTTATTATTACCGCCCTCATTCCGGTCTTTTTTCTGGATTTTATATTTCTCCGGATAGATCACGGTGACTTCTTCCTTCGGACAGGTCACGGTGCGGTTGGTATCATCCAGCTGAACGACGACTTTCTGGGTGAGCAGGTTACGGTCGATGATTCTGCCGCGTCCTTCTTTACATTCGCAGCAATCGCCGCGCCGGGGCATACCGGCTTCCAGTTCCAGATATCCTTCGTGTTCATATTTCAGACAACACTTCAGGCGTCCGCAGATCCCGGAGATCGTACTGGGTGTCAGGGAGAGGTCCTGTTCTTTTGCCATTTTCACATTGATCGAAGCAAAGTCTTTGAGGAATGCGGCGCAGCAGAGAGGACGACCGCACATAGCGATCCCGCCGATAATCGCAGTTTCATCCCGCACGCCGATCTGACGCAGTTCGATCCGGGTATTGAATTCCTGGGAAAGCTGCTTCACCAGCTCCCGGAAATCCACACGCCCTTCTGCGCTGAACTGGATGGTGATCAGTTTGCCATCAAAAGCGTAATGACAGTTGATCAGCTTCATCGGCAGGTTCAGCCGTTCCACGAACTGCTGTGTTGTCCGCAAAGCGGACTTCGCCCGCATACTGTTTTCATTGGTCTTCCCCTGATCCACCACGGTGGCTTTGCGCTGGATGTGCGGTGTTTCCTGACTTTTGGAAACATAAGTTTCGCCCATGCTGCTTTCGCTGTTCTGCTGATTCTGGGGATCCGGTTTTTCCACCTGCTTCACAACCTGACCGTAGTCCGTATAAAAATCTTTTTTGATCACGCAGTAATCGCCCGGATTCAGGTTCAGGCTGTCTTCCGCAGCGGCAACATATTTTGAGCCGTTGTCCAGAAGTATTTCAAAATATAATTCCACGATTCTCTTCTCCAAGATCTGTTATTGTTTCTTACACCATAAAATACAACAGGAAACTGTTTTTTCAAATCGGTTTCAAAAAAAATTTTCAGCACCCGTATTCCAACATTTTTTCCGCAAGCCGGATCCCGTCCACGGCGGCAGAAGTGATCCCGCCAGCCATCCCGGCACCCTCGCCCGCCAGATAGAGGTTCGGCACACCCGGCACGGAAAGTCGTTCCGGATCCCGTTCAAAACGAACCGGACTGGAGACCCGTGTTTCAACGCCGGTAAAGACACCTTCCCGCACGAATCCGGGCATCAACCGATCGAAACGCCCCAGGGCTTTACGCAGGGTCGCAACCACAGGGCGTGGCAGGATCAGATCCAGTCTTGCGGGTACCCGTCCCAGCCGGTAAGATGTCTCTCCCGGCAAATGTCCCTGCTCTCCGTCCATAAAACATGCCGCGGCTTGAGCGGGTGCGGTATAGTCCAGACCGCCTGCTTCAAAGGCAGCCCGCTCGATCCGTTCGATCATCGTAAACGCCTCTGCCGCCGACTTAAAATCCCGCCCGTTCACCGTCGTAATGACTGCAGAGTTTGCAAAGTTTCCGGAGCGGGCATAAAGGCTCATGCCGTTTGTGCAGAGCAATCCTTTCGTACTGGTGCAGGGAATGATCTCGCCGCCGGGACACATGCAGAAGGTTGCGCAACCGGTGGAGGGATCTCCATTCTGCGGAGAAAGAGCCAGACTGTATTCCGCCGCTCCGAGTGCGGGGTAAGATCTTTCCTCCCCATACTGCATCCGGTTGATAAAATGCTGACGGTGTTCGATCCGCATCCCGATCTGGAACCCATTCAGTTTATGAGGCAGACCGGCGGCAGTCATCTGTTTGATCAGATCCCGCGCACTGTGTCCGCATGCTGCAAGAACCGCAGGAGCCGCAAGGACTTCCCCGTCCGCCAGCCGGACGCCGCCGCAAACACCATTCTTAAACACGATTTCCTTCACATTCGTCCCCCAGCGGAACATGCCGCCAAGAGCAATGATCTTCTCCCGCAAACTGGATACGATCTCCGGCAGACGATCACTCCCCAGATGCGGATGACTGAAGTACAGAATATTTTCCGGTGCCGAACATGCCACAAAGGTATTCAGCACAAACGCCATGCGTTCATCTTTGATCCGGGTGAAAAGTTTGCCGTCGGACCACGTTCCGGCGCCGCCTTCGCCATAGAGAAAATTACTTTCCTCATTCAGCGTGCGGGTGGCAAAAAAGGAATCCAGATCCGCCTTGCGCTGTACCACATCGAATCCCCGCTCCAGCACCACCGGTTTCGCTCCGGCAAGCGCCAGCACATAAGCAGCAAACAGCCCAGCCGGTCCGGCACCGATCACAATGGGATGTTCCAGATGATGCGGATTACGGTATTCCGGCATTTCCCAACGGGGTTGAGCATCCGGATGACATTCACCGTTTTTCGGCTGTGCAGAATCTTTCAGTTCCGCCTCCACCCGGTAAAGGATCTTCACATCCGGCTTTTTCCGGGCATCAAGACTGCGTTTGAGGATCCGGTAGGAAAGAACATCACTTTCACGGATGCCGCAGGCTTGCGCAATATATTTTTCCAGTTCCGTATCAACAGATGCCGGAACACGGGATGCGGAAAGAGTAAGCTGATCCAGTGTAACAAACATTTCCGTTATTCCAAACCATTGATCCTGATCAGATTACCATCATCACTGAACAGCAGTTCAGCGGAGGTCGGCACGCCGATCCGTTCGGTCTGCAGGTGTTTTGCATCTCTGCTTTCCCCGTTAAACCAGCGGATCTGCCAGCGGGTCTCGGTGTTTTCCGTGATCTGAAACGGATATTTTTTCAGTTTTTCCCGGACTTCCTCTTTCGTCATTCCGGTTGTCAGTTCCTGCTGCAGGACCGCAAATTTTTCTTTATGAAAATCCCGGATCTCCCGGTGGGTTTTCCAGTTCAGCAACATGGAAAGTGCCAGCACAAAAAATGCCACGATACCGAGAAACTGAATGATTTTTGTTCCGGTCTGACTCATTTTTCCTCCGTATCAGTTGATTTTTTCTGCGGCATGGCAAAGCGTAACGGCACACCTTCTTTCCGGGCGGCAAGCAGATGTTGCCGCAGGATCCGTGCCAGTTCCCGGATCGCTTCAGGTGATTTCTGTACACTGTGTCCGGAATCCACAATCAGTTCACTTGCCACACCATCGATATGCGAACTGGAATACGGAACGATCCCATCCGTTCCGCCGGGAGCGCCGCGCCCGTCAATGTCCCCGATCACCGAATGAACCGGAACACCGGAGGCAAAAGAAGAGCCGGAAAGGACCTTGATAAAACGGTTATCCGGATCAAGATTGTCGATTCCCGTATAAATCATTTCATTGACAAGTTCATTTTCCTGATTGGTCACCCGGATGATCGTTCCCAGAAACTTGAGGGAACGGCTCACCACTTTGGAAGGAATACGGATCAGGTTGCTGCCGAACCGGGCAATGGACCATTTTGCCATGGAGGATCCGCGATGCGGCACAGCCATCAGCACCACCCGGCTGACAAATCCCGGCTTGTGAAACTGGACGGACTCCAGCTCTTTGCGTTCTTCATCGGTCAGTTTTGCGGAAAGATCCTTCCAGTTTTCTCCGCTGAACTGTTCCAGCAGATAGTTCGGATTGTCCTGCATCAAAGTCCGCGTGATCAATCCGCCCATACTGTGTCCCACAATGATCATCCGGGAAACTGTTTCTTTTGCTTCAGGCGTCACTGCAAATTCTTTTTCTGCGGCATAAAGCTGATCCCGCAGCACTGCGGCAGAAATGATCACCGGATTACCGCTGGAATAACGGTAAAACCAGAACTGATAGTTCCGGCGGATCACCGGATAATTCCGCAACGCATTCATCATCAGATTCCAGGTATCCGGAGAGGACATCAATCCATGCACAAAAACCACCGGGATCTTGCCCGGATCATAGGGTTCCAACATGTAGAGCCCGGTTTTCTGCTCCATGTTTTCCGGCCGCAGCATTGCCATGATGAGATTATCCTCCACCAGATCTTCCGGCAGAAATTCTGAGAACGCCGCAATCGGCGTGGAATAATCCAATGCCAGCGGGATCTCTGCTCCATCGATCTTCACAGTCTCATCCACAAAGGTATCATAAATCTCAAAAGAGGCACGACTCTCCCGCGTCTCCGTCAGATCCAGATTCAGCACCACCGTTGCAGGCATAGGCAGTCGCCCGGGCATACGCAGCGATTGATACTGTTCATCCGGTTTCGCTACAGCAACCAACGGAACACCGATCCCGAAACGACGGTTGATCAGGGTCATATTCTGGATCTTGAACGCAGAGCAGGAAATAAAGTTGTCATAGGATCCGACCGGAAAAGGAAGGTGAGATTTCAACTTATCAAAACGGATCCGTCTGCCGGAGACATCCTTCAGTTCATAGGAATCGTTCAGCAGCAGTTCCCGGTTGCGGATATACTCAAAAATCTTTGCAACAGAAGCATTGTAACAAACCAATTGCTGACAACTGGACGGATCAAATCTGCCCAGACGCTCTTCCCGGGAGAATGCCGGGGAAAACAGGCGCTGATAAGAATAGATCGCCGCTGAAAGATAATATGCCACCGCTTCATCCTCACGGGAAGAACGCCCCGCCTCATTGAAACAGATATCTGCCAGGATCTCAAGCATCATGGGAGATTGTTCCGCCCGGTACATCCCCTCCAGCATGGCAACCAGTTTCGCCGGATCCTCATTCAATAACTTGTGAAACAGATTCGACCGGAGAAAGTTCTGCGTGCGGAACGAAAAACCGCCGCTTTGCAGCATCGCTTCCCGATAGTACGCATCCCGTTCATATTTCATGGCAAAACGGACAGAGGGATTCGGCGGAGTAATCAGACTGCATCCGCATAAAAAGAATATGCAGAGCAGAACCGGTCCGGAAAGATACTGCCATGCACTTCTTTTTTTCATTTTTTCTCTCCACTGCTGATCGGGCGGGTGTACATGGAAACACGGACATCCTGCCCGCCGTTATGCGGAACAAGACCGAGGATCATCAGCTGAGTAGCGTTGTCTTTCAGAAACACTTCGCCCGTTCCGGCAAACACGTCATCGGCTTCCCGGGATACTTTTTCCCAACCCATGGATACCAGCTGATCCGCTACTTCCCCCAGGATCTGCGGCATCATTTTTCCTTTCATGCTGTATGCGCCGTAAACGGCACCGCGGGCGGGAAATCTCATACAGGTCAGGTCCTCGGCTCCGTGAAGAAGCGGCACTTCATCCGGCCAGTCCTTTTCCGTAAATGTATTTTTTCCGGGGGGCAGGATCATTTCAAAAAGCAGAACCGGCTGGATCCCGGAAAGCTCCAGAAAATACTGGCGTTTCAGAGAACCGTCCTTCTGAATCTCCTGCAGCAGAATGGAGTTGGAATTAC
Organism: Lentisphaeria bacterium; assembly: GCA_017623265.1. Lineage (GTDB taxonomy): Bacteria > Verrucomicrobiota > Lentisphaeria > Victivallales > UBA1829 > SIG77. Next base: position 9,671 of record JAGAPM010000140.1, read on the forward strand.
CGCCCATAAAGACATCCTTTCTGCCGCTGAACAACTTGGAATATTTTTTACGGAGATCCGCCAACCGTTCTTCCACCAGAAAGATCTCCAGCTGCAGTTCCTTCCCGTTGGCAATGATCTTCTCCTTCCAGAAACGGGATGTTTTCTGCATGGTACCGGCAGCTTCCAGAGATACATTGCCCGTTCCCGTGAAGGGCCACAGCGAGTAAATATCTGCATCGTATATTTCCGGAAGATTCTGGGCGGAAAGATACATTGTGTTCAAAAGAAGTGCCAGAACCGGCAGGATCATCCATTTTCTGAAGTTTACGGCGGACATAGGCTTCTCCGGATCAGCTGTAGATTTGACGCGTCAGCAGGAACAACCGGGAAACCTGCTGTTCCGTGCCGATAGAGATCCGCACATATTTTCCGGTCACCGGACCGGGGAAATAGCGAACGATCACATTTTTCTCACGCAGTTTTTTAAAGTAGGTTGCTGCATCTCCATCCGGCGGAGAAGCAAAGAGAAAATTGGTTTCCGATTCCACCACCTTGAACCCGATATCCAGCAGACCGAGCAGCAGCATTTCACGGGCAACTTTGATCTTGGCAACGCAATCCGAAAAATAGGCTCGATCCCACAGCGATGCCAGCGCAAGACGCTGAGTCAGCATGGAAACATTGTAAGAGTCCTTCATTTTCATCAAACCGTCGATCATGGTTTTGTGAGCGATGGCATAACCGAAACGCAATCCGGCAAGGCTGCGGCTCTTGGAGAAGGTACGAGCCACGATCACATTGGGATATTTCTTCACAAAATCAGCACAGTTATCCGATGCAAAATCGGCATACGCTTCATCGATCAGAACCACACCGTTGAAATTTTCACAGATCTTCGCCATGGCAGACTTGGGGAAGGAGTTGCCCGTGGGAGCATTGGGGCGGGTGATGATCAGCAGATTCGCCGGTTCCGCCAGTTCCAACAGATTCTCCGGCATGGTAAAATCGGTACTGTCAAGCGGGATCCGGATACATTTTGCGCCCTGCAGCCCCGCCAGCGTAGGATACAGAGAGTAGCTGGGATCCAGAAATGCCACCGGCCGTTCCGCATCGCAGAAACAACGGATCGCAATATTGAGAATATCATCCGAACCGTTTCCGGCAATGACATTTTCATA
>JAGAPM010000141.1 GCA_017623265.1 Lentisphaeria bacterium
CCCGACCTCTGGAAACGGCTCTGCACGGAGTTCGGTCCGGATCGGAAAGAAAAAGGTCTCTGGCAGGAGATTTATCCCTCCAACGCGTTTATCGGCAACTATCTGCGGCTGGAACTGCTGTCGCAGGCAGGCTTCCACGAACAGGTATTGCGCGAGACCACCGGATATTTCAAGAAGATGGCGGATCTGACCGGGACGCTGTGGGAACACGACAACACCCACGCCAGCTGCTGCCACGGTTTCGCCTCCTATATCAATGTCCTGATGGTTCGCGCGCTCGACGCCCGCGCGGCAGAAAAATAAGGCAGAAATGGAGGTGTCAATATGAGTCTGATCCTGATTTTCACCCTGTGCTGTCTTGCCTGTTCGGCGGTCAACGATCTGGTATTCAAATTTTTTGCCCGGAAGGAGCGCTCCCGGGGGATGTTTGTGATGTATGTTGGGATCTTTTCCTCCCTGTTTCTGCTGTTCCTGCCGGATAAATGGGGCGATGACTGGCGGATCACGCTGCTCTGGGGCGTGATCGGCGGCATCTTTTCGGCAGTCGGGAATATTCTTTTGATCGAAAGTATGTCCAGCTTGAGCGCGGGGATGTGTTCCACGATCTACCGGCTGAATCTGGCGCTGGTCGTTCCCTTTTCGGTACTGATCTTCGGGGAGGAACTGGGGCTGAAACAATATCTCGGCGTGGCATTTGCACTGGCGGCGATCCTGGCGTTTCTGCCGGGCAGCACCGGAGCGGGCGTGAAACAGACCGACCGGAAAGCTGCGCTTCTGCCGCTGGTCATGATCATAACGGCTGCCGTGTTCCGGGCGGGTCTGGGACTTTCCTACAAATACGGCTTCACGCAGGGCGCATCTCCCAACGGCGTCAGCCTGCTGACCATGGTCCTGTGGATCATCAGCGGTCCGGTCTACTGCCTCTGGCGGGAACGGGGGCAGAAATGGTTTGACATCAAGACCGTACGCTATGGGGTCCTTTCCGGTCTGCTGGTGGCGGGGATCATCTTCTTTATGGCGCAGGCATTGAAGTTCAAGGATGCCAACGCCAGTGTGGTGTTGCCCATCGCCCAGATGAGTTTTCTGGTGACCTTTGTCCTGAGTGCGGTTTTTCTCAAGGAAAAAATCACCCTCTGGAAAATCGGCGCTCTGCTTTGCGGTGTCGCCGCTCTGATCCTGCTGACATGAGGGTGTAATCAAAAAAATACAAAAAATTTTCGGAAACCGATAAGAAAATGCCGGTAAGTTTCGTCCTATCTGTCAGAAACACTCATTCTGTACAGAAAAAAACAAAAGGAACAAGAACATGAAAACAAAACAGGAGATCTTTGATTCGCTGATCTCGGAGGAGCTGGGCGTGCTGCGGGCTGCGGCGTACCGTCTGCTCGGGGATCCGGCGGAAGTGGATGAAGCGGTCCAGGAGGCGCTCTTGACCGCATGGAACAAATTTGAGCAGTTCCGCGGCGGAGCGAAACTTTCAACATGGGTTTACCGGATCACGGTGAACCAGTGCTGCGACCGGATCCGGAGACGGAAACGGGAAGCGGAAAAACTCAAGGCGTATGCACAGGAGAAAGCCGCTGATACATCAACGGATAACGCACAACTGGATGCACTGGCGGACGCCATTGCGGAGCTGCCGGATCTGTACCGGGAATCCATCCTCATCGGATTTTTGAGCGATTACAGCTCGGACGATGCCGCATCCATTCTCGGCTGCACCGTCAACACCCTCTACCAGCGTATCCACAAAGCAAAGCAACTCCTGAAAGAAAAACTGGAGGTGATGGCATGAACAACAACGAACCGAAAATTGATGAGCTTCTCGATACCATGAAAAATCGTACCAATCCCCAACAGGACTACAAGTCCACGGAACAGTTCAAGGCGGATTTCTTCGCAAAAGTGAAATCGGAAGAAAAGCCGGAAAAGAAAAAATCTGCTCCCCGTTTTATGAGATTCGTCTGGGCAACGGCTGCCGCAGTGACCCTTTGCTGTGGTCTGGTCATTGCGTACCAGCAGGAACAGACGCAGGAAACGCAGCGTACCGGTATCACTCTCACAAAAGAAGCGCCGGAATCCGTACAAACGATTGAATCCAAACAGGAAATAACAGTTGCGCTCGCTAAAAATGCTGTGGAGGAAGATGGCGCATCGGCACATTCTCTGCCGCCCGAACCTGTTGTTACGCAGTACGGTCCTCCTGCCGTGGGCAGGGCTGTGATGGCGGCTGGATTCAGAGGAGGAGTAAAAGCAAAAGCAAGAGTGGGCATGAACAGCCATCACCGCGTCAGCGACCGGATCCCCGCACCTGCTGTCAACTTCAACACCGAGGAATACAAGTCCCTGACGGAAAACGGCTTCACCGCCACAACCGTCTCCCCGCTCTCCACTTTCGGGGCGGATGTGGATACCGCCACTTACACCAACGTGCGTCGGTTCCTCCTTCAGCAGAATACCCTCCCGCCGAAGGATGCGGTCCGCACGGAAGAATTCCTCAACTATTTTACCTATAACTACAAAGCACCGCAGGGCGATGCCGCCTTCCACGTGAACTTTGAAAGCATGGATGCCCCCTGGTCCCCGGACCGCAAACTGCTGCTGGTGGGCGTGCAGGCGAAGGACGTGGAAACAAAAGATCTGCCCCCCTCCAACTTTGTCTTCCTCATCGACAACTCCG
>JAGAPM010000142.1 GCA_017623265.1 Lentisphaeria bacterium
GATCTCTCAAGACCTTCGGCACACCCACGATCGGCTGTGCCATCACCAGCGGCAACATGGACTCCATGATTTGCATCTATACGGCAGGACGCCGCATGCGTCATGAAGATATGTTTTCTCCCGGCGGAAAGACGGGGCTGAAACCACCCCATGCGTCGGTGGTCTATACCCAGCTCTGCAAGGCGGCATTCCCCGGAAAACCAACGGTCCTCGGCGGGGTGGAAGCGAGTCTCCGGCGGGTCGCTCATTACGACTACTGGCAGGACAAGATGCGCCCCTCTTTTCTGGTCGACAGCAAAGCGGATATTCTGATTTACGGCATGGGGGAACGAGCCACGCTGGAGATCTTCAAGCGCTTGAAAAACGGCGAATCCCTTGCCGGTATCCCCGGAACTGCCCGTTTCCCCGGTGCGAAGGAATCGGCGGAGATCGTGCCGGATGAACATACCGTTCTGCTGCCGGATTACGAAACATTCTGCAAGGATCCGGATGCCATCATGACCCAGACGATCCAGGTGGAGCGTGAGATGAACCCGTGGAGCGGAAAGCGTCTGCTTCAACAGTACGGCAACCGCTATCTGGTGGTTGAACCGCCCCAGCCTCCACTGAAACCGGAGGAGTTTGATGCGGTCTGCGAGTTCCCCTATGTGGGCAGACCCCACTGGATCTACACGGAACGGATCCCTGCTTTCGAGACCATCAAAGATTCCATCCCGGTCGTGCGGGGCTGTCCCGGCGGATGCGCCTTCTGCGGACTTGTTTCCCACCAGAACCATTTCCTTGTTTCCCGCACGGAAGATTCCATTCTCCGCAGCGTGGAAAAACTGAAAAAACAGAAATTCTTCCACGGGACCATCAGCGATATCGGCGGCGCTGCCGGAAATATCTACGGTCACGGTCCTTTTGATCCGGAAAAATGCAAACGCTGCTGCCGCCCCACCTGCCTGTTCCCATCGCCCTGTCCCAACTACCATGCGGACCAGAGCCGTCTGATTTCTTTACTGCGACGGATCACCTGTACCGAGGGCGTAAAAAATCTTTTCATCAATTCCGGGATCCGTCTGGACCTGGCGCTGATGCAGCCGGAACTGACCGAACAGATCATCCGCAAGCACGTTTCCGGCCATGTGAAAGTTGCTCCCGAACACCTGCATCCCCGGGTCCTGCACCTGATGAGGAAAGGAAAAGCGGATGAGTTTCCGAAATTCAAAAAGATCTTTGACCGTGTGAACAAAGAGACCGGCAAAGAGCAATATCTCATTCCCCTCTTTATCTCCAACTTCCCCGGCTGTACCGAGGCGGAGATGAAGGTGGTGGACGACTTCCTGTCCCAGTACAACTGGAGTCCCCAGCAGGTGCAGGACTATATCCCGCTCCCCATGACCATGGGCGCCGCTATGTACTGTTCCGGAAAAGCCCCGGATGGTACCCCGATCCAGGTCAATCGCGGTCTGGCAGAACGCCGTCCCCAGCGCAATATGCTCCGCCGGAAACGGGATGGCGAAGGCGAGACCCTTGCCGAACAGCGTGGCGGCAGAAAAAACAACAATCACCGGTTCCGTCCCAGAGGCAAGAGCGACGGCAATCGCAAAAAAGGCAGACGCTGAACGGAACGCCCGGCGCAGGACGCCGCAGTCTGCCCGCAGGGC
>JAGAPM010000143.1 GCA_017623265.1 Lentisphaeria bacterium
CTTATCAGGAATTCGATATGGGTGCCGGTCTTGCTGCGTTCATGATGAAGAATGCGCTTGCACCCAGCCATCCCGCCACGGTTTATGTCAAGAGCATTGTGGACCGTCTTGTGAAGTATTCCACTCTCCCGTATGCGTATGGCGGTTTCCACGTGATCGTTCTGAAAGATGATGAAACGGTGAATGCCTGCGCTGCTCCCGGCGGCTTTGTCTTTGTTACCACGGGTATGCTGAAATATCTGAACAGCGAAGAAGAACTGGCGCTGATCCTTGCTCATGAAATCGGGCATCTGGAATTCCATCACAGCGTCCGCGAACTTGGTGTTGCCGATTACGGCAGCTTTGCTGTCGCCGCTTTGACGGCGGATATTGATCTGACGGATCCCCGGATCAAAGAAGCGATCGTTCAGTTGGCAAAAGATACCGTTGCAAAGATTCCCTTCTCGGAAAAACTTTCTCAGGAAGTCCGCGATCAGAAAATCGCTGAAACAGTTAAGTTTACAACGGAAAAACTTCAAGTTGCCATTGACTCCGCAAAAGAACAGATCATGAAACTTCTGCAGATCATCGGCGGCAGTCTGGAAAAAGGTCACACTGTAGAATTTGAAGCTGCCGCAGATCGCCGTGCTGTATCTCTTGCTGCTGCCGCCGGCTACAAGGCGGATGCTCTTCTGGCTGTCCTTGCCAGAATCAAAGCCGATTATAATGGTTTCGGTGAAGCATATCCGGTGAACCGCGATGAACTGGTTGAGCAGTTCAAAGTATTCTATCCGGTTGAAGTTCCTGCCCAAACGGTTGGGGATTATAAGACAATCCGTACTCAGGTTGAAAAACTTACGGATGCCGATCTCTTCATCGTGAAGTAAGAAACAAGGATTTTGATCATGGCAAACAACGATCATGCAAACGAAAGAAACTCTGTTCCGGAACAGGGGGAAATGATACAGCTCTATGGGCGTTTGAAGTCCCTGGAAAATGTATTGACTTCCTGGCACAAAGAACAGGAAAGAAATCAAGCGAAAAAAGAACACCGTTTTCGCAGATTTATTGTTCAGCTTGTCATCGTTTCCACGACTGTTATCGGTGTACTGTGGACCCTGGTGGAAATGGGGGCATGGTACCTGGATCAACTGCAGAAAGAAAAAATGGCAGAGCGCTACAATGCGGTCGCAAACGGCATGTACGAGCAGGAGAATAATCCGGATGTCGCATTACAGATGCTGGAACAATCGATCGCATTGAATGATACTTTCGAAACGCGTTATCAGTTTGCCTATATCAAGGGAATGAAGGCGGTTCAGGTCCTGCTGAATCTGGATCGCCCTTTCACAAAAGATGAGCTGAACATGGCGCATCAGTCTCTGGCTGACGCAAAATTTCTTGTCCAGCTTGAGCCGGACCGTCCGGAAGGGTATATTCTGGAATCCCAGATCTATACTGCCCTGAAAGAGTACGGAAACGCAGAAAATGCGATTCAGCAGGCGCTGAAAATCGAGCCTGATCATGCCTTCGCACAGGTCCGCTATGCCACATTGCTTTACAATCAGAAAAAGTTCGATGATGCACGGACGGTCATTGAAAAAGTTGTCTCTGCCTATCCGGACTATAAGTGGGGGTACCTCTGGTACGGTCTTGTGCTGGATGCTCTGAAGCAGAAAGAAAATGCTCTTGTTCAGTTTGAGAAGGCAATCAAACTGGATCCCAAATTTGATACTGCCATTTACAATCTGGGCTGCAGTTATCTCAACTCCCGTCCCAGAAATTTTGCAAAAGCCCGCGAATGTTTTCAGCGGGTGCTGACAATCAACCCTGCGTACAAACAGGCTTATTACCAGCTGGGAATGTCCTACGGGTACGAGGACCGCTATGATGTGGCCCTGACCTATATGGATAAAGCCATTGCTTTGTCCGAAGATTATTTGACCGCCCGGAACTGGAAAGCATTGGTCCTGTTTGAGATGAAACGCTATGAAGAGGCGATTCAGGCATACACTGCTGCAATCATGCTTGATCCGCGGAATGATGAACTCTATGTCCGCAGAGCTGCAGCGAAAGTCGATTCCAAACAGTTCGATGCTGCCGTGAATGATCTGAATTTTGCGCTGGAATTAAACCCGCAGAATACGGAAGCGGTCATGATCCTCAGCAATCTTTATCTTGAAACCGGAAATACGGAGCTTGCTCTCGCCAAAATTGATCAGGCCCTGAATGCGGCAAAAAATGATAAGGCCCTTTCTGCCGATTTGTGGAATTTACGGGCAAAACTCTGGCAGAAAAAAGGCGATTTCACCGCTGCTGTTGCCGATCAGAAAAAAGCGGTGGAATGTTTCAAAAGCAAATATACACTCTACTATCTCGCTCTGTATCAGAAACGGGGAAATATGAATGGGGATGCCCTGAAAACGCTGGATGAAATTCACCAGGTCGATCCCCGTTTCTCTGCAGCATGGAAATTACGGGCAGATCTGTTGAAGGATCAGGATAAAGCTGCTGCGCTGAAAGCGGTGGAAACCTATCTTACCCTGAAACCGCAGGATAAGAAAATGCAGGATTTGAAGAAGGAATTGGAGAAAAAATGAATTCTTTCCGGAAAAAATTACAATCATTTGTCGATTCAGCAATAACACAGAGCGTGATCATCTGGCTGATCATTCTCAATGCGCTGATCATGGGATTGGAAACTTTTGCATGGTACAAAAGCCTTCTCGGCTCTGCAACGGAGATCATTGACCAGTTTTTTGTCTGGATCTTCCTGCTGGAAGTCGTGTTGAAGATCCTTGCTTACGGTTTCCATTTCTTTAAAAGCGGCTGGAACAACTTTGACTTCATTATCGTGGTGATCTCGCTGATCCCCGGCAACAGTGCGTTCAGTGCGCTGCGGGCTGCCCGGACATTGCGTATTTTCCGTACCGCGCGGCTTTTCGGCAGGATCAAAAATCTGCGCTTGATCGTGGGCGCAATGCTCCGTTCACTGCCGAAACTGGGGTGGCTTTTTTCCATCCTTGCGATATTTTTCTACATCTTCGCGGTCCTTTCCACTTCTCTCTTTTCAAAAATCGCACCGGAACAGTTCGGATCTTTGTGGTCCTCGTTTTATTCCCTGTTTTCCATCATGACTATGGAAGGTTGGCAGGATACCATTGATGCGGTCAACTCTCCGTATGCCCGGTGGGTCTTTATCCCATTTATGCTGTTGGCATCCTACATCTTTCTGAATTTGGTCGTAGGGATCATTGTCGCTGCCATGGAAGAAATCGTGGAACAGGAAAAGCAGGAAGAGGAG
>JAGAPM010000144.1 GCA_017623265.1 Lentisphaeria bacterium
CCGTACACTCACCCAACCGGGCTGCGACTTGCGGATAATCCACATGGATCCGGCAGTGTCTGGTGCGGATACGGAGTGCGGGGAACTGTTCAGGAATAGCGAACAGGTTCTCCAGCTCCTTTTCAGAGCTGACCGGCAATTCATTGATCAGCATAATCTCCTCCTGATCCGGCGAAAAATCCGGGATCTCTGTAACCTGAAAGCGAGTGGCAAGAAACGCTTTCAGCTTGCTGTTGATGCCGTTTTGAGACTTACGAAGATAAAGGGCGAAATGTATTTCGGTCCAGGCAAGAGGGACACCGTTGGCATCCAGAATCCTGCCCCGGGCTGCGGGTAGAACGCCCTCACGCCGAGCAAAGGACTCACTGTTGTTCAGGAGAAATTCCCCATCCGTCACTGTTCTGCGGAAAAGAGTAAATAACGCAATCGCAGCCCAAAGGACAAAGAAGGTCAGAAGAACAGCAGACCTGAAACGAAATTCCATACCCAGCCTTTCATTCCGTTACCTTTCCGTTGGTTCCGCGTAACACCGTATGCCCCGCCCGGATACAGAATTCGGGATTCCGGAGCGCCATTTCTTTCCAATTTGAGCCGGGGGCAACACATTCCAGCTGTGCAGCAGCTTCTCTGCAACGACTCTGTTCCTGCTGCTTCTTCTCAATGAGAGACCTGTTTTTCAAACTGGTTGCCCCAATCAACAACAGAGCGCCTCCGAGAATGAGGCACCCGCCGATCTTTTTCCAATATGCTCTATTCATTCTTCCACCTCTTTTTATAATATCCTCAAACCATCAAGATCTTTTTTCATTTCCAGTTCATCACGCAACGACATGTGATCATCGATCAATGCCTGCTCCTCATTCCAACGCTGCAGGGACCAGATCTCTGCACCATAATCCACGCCGGCAAAGACTACCTCTGCTGACTGGTCTACCCCGATATATGTCCGGAAATCTGCGGGGAGCGTGATCCGCCCCTGCGGGGAGATCGTAACCGGAAAACTCATAGCATTGATCATACGCAATTTTCTGCGATACAACGCACTTGTGGCTGCCATCGTTGCCGATTCCTCTCTACCCGCCTGACGCATCGCCTGAAAATATGCCTCGGTATATACAGCAATACATCCCTCGGGCAGACGACGCAACACCAGCCCTGCTCCCGCACCGCCGAAATCAGCAAGAAGTGCGGGGCTGAGCTTGAGCCGCCCGTTGCCGTCAATCATGCATTTGTCGTATCCGCAAAATTCAACCATCCAAAATATTCCATTTTAATCCATTTTCTTCCATCATAGACCATTATACTCCATTTTTTTAAAAAATCAAGTCCTTTTTACAAGATTATGAAAAAAAATGCCAATTTTTTGATTTTTCTGTTACGGGGGCTTGATTTTTTCATAACCTGCTGTATAGTCAATACAAAACCTAACAACAAAGGAGACTGCTATGAAAAAGATTTTCGGAGTCATGCTCACTGCTGCAGCAATGTTTCTCGGGACCACGCTTTCTGCCGGAACGCAGGATGATTTGCAAGCCATGATCAAAAATGCCTTTATCGTAGGCAATGAAATGAGCATGGATGCACTGATTGCAATGTACGACATTGAAGCAGAAATCATCAAACCGGACAGTGTCCGCAAAGCAAAAGACGTTTTTGCCCCCTCCATCTCCATGCTGGATGCGTTGAAAAAAGGTGATTTTCTCGCATTTGCCAAGGCTGTGGCAACGATTCAGGGGCGGGCAGTTTCCGCAGAAACAGAGAACAAGATCAAAGGCATGACCGCAGAACAGCAGAAAGCAGCCTGCGCCATGATCACACAGAAGATGTACGCTCAAATGAAAGCGGAAAGCGAACTGCGCCTGAAAACATTGAAGTTTGAAGCGTTCAAAGAAGAAGGCAACAACGCAGTTGTGATCGCCATCTCCGTGAGCGGGAATCAGTGGGAACGGACTACATTCTACTTTGAAAAGAAGGACGGCAAGTGGAAAGTGATCAGTCAGGAATCCGTGTATCTGCCGCTGGAACAGAAAAAGGCGGAAACGAAGTAATCGCCCCGCACCATACAAGCGATCCATTGCCCCGGTCCGCCGGGGCTTCTTTTTTCAGAAAAAAGTCTTTTTTTTCAAATATTTGCTTGAAAAAATAAAAAGTCGGTGTATTTTATAATGTTCTCTGTTACAAAACCCGATGTGTAACAGGCGCCGGGAAGACATGTTTGATCTGGCAGTCAGGCAGGAGATCCCACAGTTGAGCAAGAAATGAAAGCATAAAAACTTACGGAGTAATCCAAAGATGAAAACTTATCTGGCAAAAAGAGGCGAATTCGTCCGCAAGCATGTTGTGTTCGACGCCGCCAACGTTCCGCTGGGACGTCTTGCTGTGAAGATCGCAAATGCGCTCCGCGGCAAAGATCAGCCGACCTACACCCCGCATGTTGATACCGGTGCGATCGTGATCGTGATCAATACGGAAAAAGTTCTCCTGACCGGCAACAAAGAAATCGGGAAGATCTATGACTCCTTCTCCGGCTACCGCAGCGGTTTGAAGCATGCGAGAGCAGAAGAAGTCCGTGCGAAACATCCGGACAAACTGATCCGTGATGCTGTTTGGGGCATGCTTCCCCACGGTCGTCTCGGCAGAGCGCAGTACCGCAAGCTGAAAGTGTATGCCGGTGCTGAACATCCGCACACCGCCCAGAACCCCGAACTCGTGAAATAATGGAGTAAGACACCATGGAAATCACATCTACCGGTCGTCGTAAAACTGCTGCTGCAAGTGTCCGTATGGTTGCCGGCTCCGGCAAAATCACTGTCAACGGCGTTGCATTTGAAAAATACTTTGAAACGGAAGCACTCCGCGGTTACATCATGCAGCCGCTGAAGGTCTGCAACTCCGAAACGGCTTTTGATATCTCCGCCAACATCAAGGGCGGTGGCAAAGCCGGTCAGGCTGGCGCTCTGCGTCACGGGATCGCACGCTCTCTGGTCAAAGAAAACGAAGACTTCAAGCCCGTCCTGAAGGATTGCGGAATGCTGACTCGCGATGCCCGCGAGAAAGAACGCAAAAAATCCGGTCAGCCCGGTGCAAGAAAGCGCTTCCAGTTCTCCAAGCGCTGATCAGCGGATCGAGAACTGCAGATCGCAGTGTACCAACGGGGAAGACAGCAATGTCTTCTCCGTTTTTTTGTGTCTTTTTTCAGAAGGGACATGTGGAAGGGAAACGGAGAGCGAGAGGGCATTCCGGATGGAAGGGAAGCAAACAGCTTAAAATAAAACATTCAGTTTTTGAGATGCAAGCAGAAAACCGAACCAGATAGCCAACTCTGTGATCTGCCCGCTCAATATTGCGGCACAGAGATGATCTTTCATGTGGTTGAGCGAATATCTGCACCCCAGGATCGTCAGGATCAGAAATGAAGAAGGTATAAGCAGAAACAGCCACACATTCCGGATCGATTCCTGTGGCAGGAATGAAAACGCCGCTTTCGACAAGAATTCTTCAAAAGGGACACACAGCAGTGTCGGCGAAAACCAACTGAACATGAGAAGTCCAGCATAAAGAAGGAGGAGAGTATATCCCCATGCAGCGGGGCATCTCAACTGCCAGATCATAGCGAGAGAGCCGCAGACGGGGATCAGGATCAGCACAGCGGCAACAAAGGCAGTAGACCCGTAAAAAGCAGTATTCAGAAAGAACAGATATGCCGCTACCACCTGTCCGGTCAGCAACAGAGATGCAACACCGTAGGACAGATGTTTCTCCAGATAATCCGGGAATGCAAAGCGGCTTAAGGCATGCCGGATCAGAATGGCAAGGAATGCAGCGAAAAGGACCGGCGCTCCGGTACACTCCTCCACGCCAGCGATCCAAACAATCAGTATCACAGGAATCGCAGAGCAAAAACCGGTCACTGCAGCGATCAACAGATGCAACAGCGCATTCTGCGTTTTCAATGGCAGCAGAGAAAGCGTAGAAACAGGCGGCAATCCAAGTGGCGGCGGACTATTTTCCGGTTCATCCATATCAAATCAGCCCTCTTTTTTTACAATTTGCAGCAACAGCATAGACAATCGCAGCGCAACTGTTCCCCACATTGATGGAAGCTTTTTCTCCGAGCATGGGCAATCCAACACAAAAATCCACTTCTTTCAGCGTATTTTCATCCACACCAAGAGCTTCGTTCCCGAAAACGATTGCAAGAGGGAACTGATAATCCACCTCCCATGCATCGGGAGAATCTGGTCCCGGCTCTGCCGCAATGACCTGAGCAAAACCTTCCGCCCGGAGAGCATTGACTGCATCCAGAGAAGTTGGAAATGTACGGCACGGCACCATTTGATCAGCACCCATAGCCGTTTTTTCCAGTTTGGGATGGGGAGGAGCAGGCGTATAACCGCAACAGATGATCTCCGCAGCACCGATCGCTTCGGCAATCCGGAAAATATTGCCGACATTGTGAGCGCTCCTCAACCGGTCAAGCACAAGAACGATTTTCGGCAGAGCATCTTTTTTCATGATCAGCGTCTCCTGCCGCCGGTTCTGCGTCCGCTGCCGTGGTGATGGGGCGGTGCAGAAGGAAGATCCTTCTTTTCGCTGCGGACTTTTTCCGGCAGGACCACCATGGATTCCTCCGGCAATTCGGTATGGATCGTTTCTTTGGTATACTGTTCCAAATCCGGCAGAACGTATGCACCGTACTCACAGACGAAACTGATACTGACGCCTTTTGCGCCTGCTCTGCCGGTTCTGCCGATCCGGTGGACATAATCATCCGGCTGTTCGGGAAGATCGTAATTGACCACATGAGTGACGCCGTCCACATGGATCCCGCGGGCGGCGACATCCGTTGCGACCAGCACTTTCACATCACCGGAACGGAATTTTTCCAGGATTTTGAGGCGTTTTTCCTGTGCCACATCTCCGGAGAGGAGTTCGGCATCCACGCCGTAAGAATAAAGTTTCTGGACGAGCGTGCGGTTGTGATCTTTCCGGTTGCCAAAAACCAGCATGCGCCGGGGATTTTCCTGTTTGATCACAGAAAGAAGCATTGCCAGTTTTTGATCGCTGGTAACCGCATAAAAACGCTGTTCGATCAACTCGGTCACCATGTGTTCCGGCTCGGATTCCACACTGACGGGGTTCACCAACCAGCTGTCCACCAGACGCAGCACAGAAGGTTCCAGAGTCGCACTGAAAAGCATGGTCTGGCGTTTTCCGGCAGGGGGGAGCTGGGAAACGATCCGTCGGACATCCGGGATAAAGCCCATATCCAGCATGCGGTCTGCTTCATCGATCACCAGGATCTCGGTGCGGGAAAGGTCCAAATCACCGCTGCGGGAATAGTCAATGATTCTGCCGGGCGTTCCGGCAAGGATATCCACCTGATCCTGCAACAGGTCCTCACGCTGCCCTTTGTGGTCCATACCACCGAAGATGACCATATTGTTGAGGCGTGTGTACTTGCCGAGATTTTCGGCATCTTTCTGGATCTGGATTGCCAACTCCCGTGTGGGAGCCAGCACCAG
>JAGAPM010000018.1 GCA_017623265.1 Lentisphaeria bacterium
CATAACCTTCGGGGATCCTGCCCAGTTTCCGCTCCTGATCGGTCAGGGTCTTGCAGTAGTATACAGCTTCATCCCAGCTGACTTCACCGGCGGGCAGATCATTGGCATTCAGATTGCGGCTGTTCCATTCTTTCATGACATGAGAGGGTGTCAGACGGCGGAACTGCCGGTTTGTGATCTCATATTTTGCGATCCAGAACGGTCTGGTAATCGTAACTTCCACGCAGGGGGTCTCGCTTTGAACTGCAAGGTCCCGGCTGTCTCCCATCAGAAAAGTACCTTCTTTGATGGGCACCATATCCAGCATAGCGGTCGATGCAACAAAGGGGCGGTGATCCACGGGCGAAGATTCCAGCACGACTTTCCGGTAGTCCCGGATCTTCTCTTCCATTTCCTCCCGCAGTTCGGGATAATCCCGCTTGATTGCAAAAAGAATCAGATCTTCAGCGATCCGGGTTGCTTCCGCAGCATTTGCCGCAGCGGTATAGATCTTTTCCGGGCTTTCCTTACTGAAGGTTGCTTCCAGTTCTGCCAGTTTTGCTTTGGTTTCTGTAATACGCAGTTCATCCGCATCCTTGCCGGAAAAATAGGAATAAACAGCACAAGCGAGCCCCAGAACAACAAAGAATCCCAAAAGCACCATGATCCGCTTAAAGATCCGTAATTTTGCCTCTTCGTGCTGCAGAATGGTCTGTTGTCCGGGATCGACTTTGCTCCGCCGTGCGCCATGGATTTTTTTCACTTCTTCAATTCCGGACGGCAGCCGGTCCGGGCTTTTCGGCTTCTGCTGTTTTGCTGTTTTTTCTTCCATTTTCATCTCTCCTTCATCATGAGACAGGTAAATTCATCCGTAATATAACACAAAAAACAAAAATTTCTTGCAGAAAAGGTGAAAAATTGCAAAAAGTGCGTTATATTATGAAAAATACGAAAATCAGGAGTCGAAAATTGCAGGAAGAGAATTATGATGTTGCCGTTGTCGGCGGCGGTCATGCTGCGGTAGAGGCGGCGCTTGCAGCTGCCCGTGCCGGTGCCAAAACGCTGATGCTGACCATCAACCTGGACCATATTGCCCAGATGAGCTGCAATCCCTGTATCGGCGGGATCGCCAAAGGGATCGTGGTCCGGGAGATCGATGCCATGGGCGGTGCCATGGCGGCAGTTGCGGATGCTTCGCGGATCCAGTTCCGCATGTTGAACCGGACAAAAGGACCCGCTGTGTGGTCGCCACGGGAACAGTGCGATAAAGTTTGCTATCAGCGTGCCATGAAACGGGTTCTGGAACAGACGGACAACCTGACGATCCGTCAGGGCATGGCGATGGATTTTCTGACTGATGAGACCAGTTCGGCAGTCTGCGGCGTGACTGATCAGTTCGGCAACCGGTTCAAGGCGAAAGCAGTCGTTATGGCGACGGGGACTTTTCTGCACGGAAAAATGCACTACGGTTTGCAGAATTTTGCCGGCGGCAGAGCCGGAGATCCGCCATCCTGTGAGATTTCCGTGGCACTGAAAGAGAAACTGAAACTGAAGATGGGCCGTCTGAAAACCGGAACTCCGCCCCGCCTCATCAAAAACAGTATTGATTTTTCCAAAATGCGAGTTCAGGAATCCGATGACTCGGAAGAATTTTTCTCCTGTTTCCCTGATGATTCCATCCACCCGCAGACCACCAACCGGAATATGCCGTGTCACATGACCTATACCACGGCAGAGACAGCGGAATTTGTGAAGGCGAATCTGGATAAAGCTCCCATGTACAACGGTCTGATCGAAGGGATCGGCACACGGTACTGTCCTTCCTTTGAAGATAAAGTGGTGCGTTTTCCGGATCACGAGCGGCATCTGCTCTATCTGGAGCCGGAAGGAGAGTACACGGATGAGTATTATGTAAACGGCATCTCCACCAGTCTTCCGCCGGAGATCCAGACTGCTATGCTGCACACTGTTCCCGGTCTGGAACACGCAGAGATCGCCCGGTACGCCTATGCAATCGAATATGATTTTGTCTATCCGGATGAATTAAACCGCTCCCTTGCCATCAAAAAATGGAAAGGGCTGTATCATGCGGGCCAGATCAATGGTACCAGCGGCTATGAAGAAGCGGCAGTGCAAGGCTTGATCGCCGGTTTGAATGCCGCCCGGTATGCACAGGGAAAAAATCAGATCGAACCGGGTCGAGATGAAGCATACGCCGGGGTACTGATCGATGACCTGGTGACCAAAGAGATCGTAGAACCGTACCGGCTTTTCACCAGCCGTGCGGAGTACCGTTTGAGTTTGCGTCAGGACAACGCCGATTTCCGTCTTTCGGAAAAAGCGTACAACTGGGGAATCCTTCCCGAACACAAATACCGGCAGTTCAAAGTCTATTCCGAGCGCTGTGCCGAACTGGAAGAAGCTTTCAAGGCAAAACATGTCCCCGGCGGCAGAAGCTGCTGGGATCTGCTGAAAGACTGTAACGGCAGATTTGAGGCGGTCGATTCCGCCGTCATTCCCCTTGCCGATCTGGGATACAATGGAGAAGATCCGCAGGAACGCCGTGTCATGCGGCAGCTGGTGATCCGTTCTCATTACGAAGGGTATCTGCGTCAGGAAGCGATTGCGGTCGGACATCTCCGGGCGTTGGAAAGCTGGCAGATCCCGGGCGAACTGGATTACAGTACGATCCCGGGACTCCGCAATGAATC
>JAGAPM010000145.1 GCA_017623265.1 Lentisphaeria bacterium
CCGGCACGGTCGTTACTCCTGCTTTCAGGAAACGGGGCAGGAAAAAGAGAGCCATCAGCACAAGAGCTACCACGGCACAGACTTCCCATGCCATCACGGAAAGACCGTCGGTAAAAGCCGATCCATTCAATCCCACCAGCTGCTCGGTGGAAAGATTGGTCAGCAGAAGAGAACCGGCAATGAAAGGAAATGTCAGAGATCGACCGGCGAGAAAGAACCCATCTCTGCTTGCGAACTCGTTTTTCCGGGTGATAAACCAGGTGAGACCGCCGACCAGTGCCGTAAAAAAAAGGAATGAAAAGATCGTTGAAAATGTCATATTTCCCTGCTCCAGTTTTTGTCGTTTTTGTTGCAACCAACGAATTTTCACTATAAGTTGACAGCCATTCTCCTGCATTGTTTCACATTAACGGAAAGAATATCTCTGTTTTTTCCGGAACCGACTTGAAAAGGGCTGAAAAAACGCTATATTTCAGTAAATTAATGCAACCACAAAAAAAGAAAGGATATCAAATGTTTTTCAGTCCGGTATTTCTCTGGTTCATTGCAGGCGTGATCTTTGTGCTTGCAGAATTTGTAATTCCCGGGTTCGTCATCTGCTTCTTCGGGGTCTCAGCTTTGATCGTTGCAGGTCTTATCTGGTTGGTTCCGTCTTTGTCCATTACATTGCAGCTGTTGCTCTTTGCCGCATTGGGTGTGGTTCTTCTCCTGCTCTGCCGTCTGCTCATGCCCAGGGCGTTCCGCGGAAAAAAAGATGATGTTGAACTTGATATCGACGGAGATGATGTTGCCGGTGCGACCTGCGTCTGTACCAAAGCGATTACCCCGCTTGCCGCCGGAAAAGTTGAGTTCAGAGGAGCCAGCTGGAATGCCGTGGCAGACAATGAAATCGCAGCAGGAGAGATCTGTACGGTTTTGAGCCGCAACAATCTGAAATTGAAAGTTGTCAAAAAAGCACAATAAAATAAATAAGGAAAAAAACAATGGAAGCTCTTATTACATGTATCATTATTGTCGCACTGGTGATCTTTGTCCTCCTCAAAACGGCAAAAGTCGTTCCCCAGAAAGAGGCATGGCTTGTGGAACGGCTCGGAAAATACCATTCCACGCTGACTGCCGGTCTGCACATCCTCATTCCCTTCGTTGACCGTATTGCTTATCAGCAGGATCTGAAGGAAGAAGCGATCGATGTCCCCCCGCAGCAATGTGTCACCCGGGATAATATTACGGTTGAAGTGGACGGCTTGCTTTATCTGCAGGTGATCGATCCGATCAAGGCGAGTTACGGGATCTCCAACTATCTTTTTGCCTGTGTTCAGCTTGCCCATACAACGTTACGTTCCGAAATCGGGAAACTGGATCTGGACCGGACCTTTGAAGAACGGGCAGCCATCAATGCTGCGATCTGCGCAGAACTGGATAAAGCCTCCGATCCCTGGGGCGTAAAAGTCACCCGCTACGAAATCAAAACCATCAAACCGCCTCTGTCCGTGCTGGATGCAATGGAAAAACAGATGCGTGCAGAACGGGAAAAACGCGCCCAGATCGCCGAATCAGAAGGGGAACGGCAGGCAAAAATCAACCGTGCCGACGGCGAAAGATGTGAAGCGATCTCCCTCTCTGAAGGGGAAAAGCAGAGACGGATCAACGAGGCGGAAGGTAAGGCGGAAGAAATCCGGCTGGTGGCAGATGCCACAGCAAAAGGAATCGCCACCATTGCCGCCGCGATCCATCATGAAGGCGGCAGTGAAGCTGTCAACCTGCAGCTGGCGGAAAAATATATCGCCGAATTCGGTAAACTGGCAAAAGAATGTAACACGCTTGTCATCCCCAGCAACCTTGCCGATGTAGCCGGATTCGTGAAAGGCGCAAGCAAAGTGCTGGAACTGGATAAAAATCAGAAGAATTAATTTGAGGATACGAAATGCAACTGACGGAAAGTATGGAAGATTATCTGGAGGCGATCGCTGAACTGACCGCTGTCGATGGTCACGCACACGTGAAAGAGATCGCAGAGAAACTGGCAGTCAAACTGCCCTCTGTTACCGGTGCGTTGCGCCAGCTGGCGGCTCAGGGATTGATCATCTACAATTCCCGCTATCCCGTCCAGTTGACCGAAGCCGGAAAAGTGGTGGCGGATGAAGTTGTCCGCCGCCATACGATCCTCAAAAAATTCTTCTCCGACATCCTCGGTCTCCCGCCGGAGCAGGCTACCGAAACGGCATGCCGCCTGGAACATGTGGTGGACAGCGATACCATTGAGCGTTTTATCATTTTCTCGGAAGCGATCGAAAACCGTTCCGATGCCAGAAAATTGCAGACCTATCTTTCCGAGGCAGTTTCCCTGCTCAACAAAGCGGAAACCGGCAGTCTCAAGGTCCTTACGACATTCTCGCCCGGCGAAACGGTGATCGTGAAACAGTATGGCAGGAACCTTTCCGGTACCGAACCGGGACTGCCTCCATTGGAAAGTGAACTTGTTCTTTGCGGTTTCTCCCTTGACAAAACCCAACTGAACCTGCAGCAGAGCGAAAATACCCTCTCTCTCCCTATGGAACTTGCCGAAAACATCTGGGCAGAAAAACTGTAATCAAAGAAAGGGCTGTTTTATGACCGATACAGATAAACTCTTTGCTGTGATCATGGCGGGTGGAAAGGGGGAACGGCTGTGGCCATTAAGTACGGAGCAGCGTCCAAAGCCCCTGATCCCGCTGGATGGCGATTTGACGCTGCTGGAGGGAACCGTTCAGCGCTTGTTTCCCTTGTTGCTGCCGGAACATATTTTTGTGATCGCAGATGAATATTCCGCTCCCGCCATCCGCTCCCTTCTGCCGATCCCGCCGGAAAATGTGATCGCTGAACCCTGCCGGAGAAATACTGCACCCTGTGTGGCACTGGCAACTGCACTGGTGAAACAGAAATCACCGGACGCCGTGATCGTTATGCTTCCGGCGGACCACCTGATCTCACCCGTAAAAGAATTTCAGGATGACCTGCGAAGTGCGATCGAAACGGCGTTGGCAGATCATCTTGTCACCCTCGGCGTACAGCCCACTTACCCTGCCCCGGTCTTCGGTTACATCCGGGCGGGAGAAGAAATTTCCGATCGCACCTACCATGTGGATCAGTTCAAGGAAAAACCTTGCGTGGAGCTGGCGCAGCAGTATCTTGATGCAGGGAATTATTTCTGGAACTGCGGGATCTTCATCTGGAAAGTCGCTGCCATCGAACGGGCGTTCAACCGGTTCCTCCCCGCACTGGGGGGAAAGATCGCCGCCTGGTCGGACGGCAAGGATTATACCGAAGATTTTGCCGATTGCGAAAAGATCTCCATTGATTACGGGATCATGGAAAAAGCAGACAA
>JAGAPM010000146.1 GCA_017623265.1 Lentisphaeria bacterium
ATCCATCCGGATGATGTCCTCAAGGCATACAAAATGGCGAAAGATGCCGGGATCAAGCGTTTCGGCGCTCACATGATGACCGGCTCCTGCATTACCGATGCTGACTACTTCCCGTTTATTACCGGTCTGCTTATGGACATTATCGGGAAAGTCGGCAGAGAACTCCAGATCGACTTCGAATTCATTGACCTGGGTGGCGGTCTCGGTATTCCGTACAAGCCCGGTGAAGAAGCGTTGGATTTGGAACGGGCTGCCGAAGGTACCGCAAAGATGTTCAAGGAAAAATGTGCGGAATACGGCTTGAAGCCGCCCCAGCTCAAAATGGAACCTGCCCGTTACTTCGTCGGAAACGCCGGCTATCTGGTGGGGAAGGTCCACTCCATCAAGGAATCCTACAAAAAGATCATCGGTACCGATATCGGCATGAATGTGCTGTGTCGTCCTGCCATGTACGGTTCCTACCATCACATCTATGTGGACGGCAAGGAAAATCACCCCCGCACTGCGCTCGGTCTCTGCGGTCAGTTGTGCGAAAATACGGACTTCTGGGTGAAAGAGCGTGAACTGCCTGAAGAGATGGGGGAAGGCGATATCGTGGTGGTGGAAAATGCCGGTGCATACGGGTTCGGTATGAGCTATCAGTACAACGGCAGACTGCGTGCTGCTGAAGTGCTGGTCAACAACGGAGAAAGCGTGCTGATCCGTGATCGCGAGACCTTCGAAGATATGATCCGTCATACACATGTGCCGGAATATCTTGCAAAATAATTGCAAAAACAGTTTGCATTCCCGGGAAAAAGGGTTAGATTAGGACAAAAGACAAAAAATAACAACAACGTGGAGCGGTAATCAATGTTACATCAAAAACTTGCAAGATTTTTTTCCAGTGATATCGGGATCGACCTCGGAACGGCTAACTGCCTCGTATATGTGAAGGACAGAGGCGTTGTTCTTTCCGAACCCTCCGTTGTGGCGATTGATAAAGTGACGCAGGAAGTCCTGGCTGTCGGGGTCGATGCCAAGATGATGTTGGGCAGAACTCCCGGAAATATTTCTGCGATCCGTCCCATGAAGGATGGTGTGATCGCGGATATCAATATCACCCGTCACATGCTCCGCTATTTTATCGGGAAGGCTAAAAAATATATTTCCCCGCGCCGCCGTCTGGTGAAACCCCGCATCGTGATCGCAGTTCCCACCGGAATCACGGAAGTGGAAACGAGTGCTGTTCAGGATACGGCAACTCATGCCGGTGCAAGCAATGTGATCCTGCTGGAAGAACCGATGGCTGCTGCGATCGGGATCGGGCTGCCTGTCGGGGAACCGGTCGGCAGTATGATCATTGATATCGGTGGCGGTACCACGGAAGTCGCCGTGATTTCTCTTGCCGGTATTGTGGAATGTCGCAGTGTCCGCGTCGGCGGCGATGAGATGGACCAGGCGATCATCAGCAATATGAAACGGGTTTACAACCTGCAGATCGGCGAGCGGACTGCGGAAGATATCAAAATCTCGATCGGCAATGTTTATCCCACCGATGCCGGGGAAACGGAAATGGAAGTGATCGGGCACGACTTGCTGTCCAGACTGCCGAAGGTGGTCAAGATCACCTCCAAGGATGTCCGCAGCTGGCTTCTGGAACCGGTCACCAGCATCGTGGAAGCGGTCCGTTCCACCATCGAACGTTGTCCCCCGGATATCTGCAAAGACTTGTACGAACACGGGATCTTCCTCGCAGGCGGCGGTGCGCTGTTGAGGGGGTTGGATAAATTGATCTCGGAAGAAATGAATCTGAATTGCTTTGTTGCTGAAGATCCCCTGCTGGCGGTCGCCAGAGGTACAGGTGACTTCCTGCAGAATATCGATTCCTTCGGTGTCAGAAGTCCTGAATTCTGAAAAGATTCCTAAAAGCCGGACAGGCTGATCAGAGGTTGTTGCAAAACTTTGATAAGTACGCAGCAGCCTCTTTTTTTATGGACGGAGACCGGATGGAACAGCGGTTCAGAAGAAATCGCTCAGGGGCTTTTCGGAAAGGTGGCCGGTCATCATGGAATGAAGCAGGATCTTTCCGTTTTCGCCCAGAACATCCACATCCAGCACTGCA
>JAGAPM010000147.1 GCA_017623265.1 Lentisphaeria bacterium
AGCTCTCGGCGTGTGGCACGACGAGAGTAACGATATTCTTCCGGTAGGCGATGCCATATCGAAAAGTGACGGAGGAGGTCTTTCCGTTGTAGATCTCAATCTCGTAGGTCGCTGCATAATCGATCTTCTGCAGCGTGATGATGCGTCTGGACTCATCCCCTTCCGGACGGCGGAAGGCAACAAAATAGCCTCTGCCTTCTTCGGGAACATCGCACTGGTACGCATAGATATTGCGGTGTGTTTCCGGCAGTTCCGCCAGCAAATACCAGTCACCGGAGCAAAGTTCCCGCATCCGTTTTACGGTGGCGAAGGTCTTACGCACCCAGTCATAATCAATATCGTCACAGACCTGGATCAGACAGGCTCCTCCGGGAATGGAACCGGCAAAAAAGCTGTAATCATCGTGATCGATAAACGTGGTGCCGCCGCCCTGAACGGGAACCCAGCGGGAGAGATAAGTGCTCATGATCTGGCTGGCTTCGGAGGCGTCATACCACGGACGCCCCAGCATATCGGACCGGTAGAGGCAGATACTGCGGCTGCAGGTCTCGAAGTCGATCCGGCGACCGCCGCTGGCGCAGTTATCGATCATCATATCCGGGAACATTTCCAGCAGGGTATCCCAGAACTTGTAAAGTCCGGCGATATGCTTCATCTCGGTCACGCCAACCCGATCCGGTGCATCATTTTCCCGCCAGAAGGGGATCGTGTTGAAATTGAAGTCCTGCCGGTAATAATCCAGCCCGTGCTCCCGGACCATATACGCCACCTGCTCCACCGCCCATTCCACTGCTTCCGGCACGCCGAAGTTCAGGAGATAATGTCCGGATGGACCATTGATCCCCAGCATCCATTCCGGATGCTCGCAAGCAACAGGCGTCCCCTTCATGACCCGTTCCATCTCATACCAGAGCATGAACTTGAGTCCGGCTTTATGGGCGGCATCCGCAACGGGCTTGAAGCCTTCCGGGTGTGCCCAGCGGTTGATCCGCCAGTCGCCGACCGTACAATACCAGTCACTTCCCTCAAACTCATTGGAGGAAACGGGGCGGTCATTGCCGAACCATCCGGCATCCACCCAATAGACCTCGTATCCCGGCTTTTCTTTTTTGAGCGATTCGAGGTACTTGAGATGATTTTCCGTTTTATCGCCGCCCCAGGTACTGAAGGACAACGGCACGGAACGTACAGAGCCATCCGCTCTGCGGGGGGTATGGTATTTCAACGCAAAACGGCGGAACTGATTCTGCCCGTCCACCACACTCAAGCCATCCCGATGATGCAGGATCATGGAAACCTGCCGCAGCGTTTCCCCGGGCAGGACGCGGAAATTCGTCTCCGGCATCCCGGTCTGAACATTCAGTTCCCGATCCCCCATCCGGAAATCCGCATACCACGCCCCGGACCAGCCGACGGCGATGTTCAGCCCCTGTTCCTCCGTTTCATCCAAACCGAAATAAGGCAGCCATGCAGCGGAACTGCGGCCTTCATCCGTGTCCAGCCGGATATGATTTTCCGGATAGCGGGGGCGGAGCCAAACGGTTTCTTCGATGAAGTCTCTCTGGCAGTTTTTGCTGCCGAGGGTACGCCGCAGCGCCACATCATGGATCGGATAGGGAGCGGTGAATCCGTTCTTTGTCTTGAGATAACCGGTGGAGCGGTCCACCAGATCCAGCGTCAGATCCAACGGTTTGAACCCGCTGACGATCCCGCTGGGTCTGTCGGAACGGTTCAGGAACTCCGGCAGATATTCAATGACCGGAAAATCTTTGTAGAGCGTCACGGTGGTACGCAAAGTCAACGTGCCGTCTGCAGAAACATCTTCC
>JAGAPM010000148.1 GCA_017623265.1 Lentisphaeria bacterium
CTGTTTTTCATCTTCGGAAAGATATTTATTGCGGGAGCTGAGAG
This sequence comes from Lentisphaeria bacterium, assembly GCA_017623265.1. Lineage (GTDB taxonomy): Bacteria > Verrucomicrobiota > Lentisphaeria > Victivallales > UBA1829 > SIG77. The sequence continues at coordinate 45 of JAGAPM010000148.1, forward strand.
CAAGTCCGGATTCTTCCCGGATAATGGGGGAAACCACGATCTTTACAGGAAAATTCAGATCCCGGACCATCCGTTTGATCACAGCCGCCTGCTGGGCATCTTTCTGCCCGAAAACCGCCAAATCCGGCAGAGCTGCATTGAACAGCTTTGCCACCACCGTAGTCACGCCCCAGGAAATGGATCGGGCGGGTAAGACCGCAAAGTCCTTTACTGATCTTTTCCTCCTGCACCCAGCAGGTAAGATCTCCGGCATACATGTCATTGACAGCCGGAGCAAAGATCACATCCACATCCTTGCTTTCGCAAAGAGCTTTATCCCGTTCGAAGTCCCGGGGATAGCAGTCATAATCCTCGTTGGGACCGAACTGGGTGGGGTTGACAAAGATCGAAACCGCGATGGCATCCGCACCGTTTTTGCGTGCGGTATCAATGAGGGAAAGATGCCCTTCATGAAGAAAGCCCATGGTGGGGATCAAGCCCACAGTCTTGCCCTGTTTTTTTGCGTCCATGCTCCATTTCTGGAGTTCGGGAATGGAATGAATGACCTGTGCCATAATATTTCCTGCCTTTCTCCTAAACTTACTTGAGGGCGGCGGCAATGCGTGCTGCGACTTCTTTTTCATATGCGTCAAGGTCGTCGATTTGAACCCGTGCAACGCCCGTTTCCATAGCGGCTGCGGCAACCATCTTTGCCACGCGGGGAACCACACGGACGTCAAAGGGTTTCGGAATCACAAAGGTACTCTTGAGGGGGCATTTTCCTTCAAACACGCCCAGTGCTGCTTCTCTGGGATAGGCGGCAGTCAGGGTATTGTAGATCTCTTCCGGCATTTCTTCGCTGACAATGGAGGCAAGCGCCTTGGAAGCGGCGAGCTTCATGGCTTCGTTGATGTCGCTTGCACGGGTGTCGAGAGCGCCGCGGAAGATCCCGGGGAAGCCGAGAACGTTATTGACCTGGTTGCAGAAGTCGGATCTGCCCGTACCGGCAACGGCTGCACCGGCAGCGAGGGCTTCATCCGGGAAGATTTCGGGCGTGGGGTTTGCCATAGCGAACACGATCGCACCGGGCGCCATGGAACGGACCATATCCGGCGTCACAGCACCGGCAACAGACACACCCACAAACACGTCAGCACCCTTCATGGCATCGGCAAGAGTACGCATTTCCGTTTCGTGAGCAAAACGCTTTTTCTGTTCGTTCAGATCGGTTCTGCCCGCATGGATCACGCCCTTGGAGTCGCAGATCGTGAACTTGGCGCGGTCTGCACCGGCGGAAACATAATATTCTGCGCAGGCGATCCCGGCGGCACCGGCACCGTTCATCACAAAACGGCAGTCTTCGATCTTCTTGCCGACCACTTTCAGGGCGTTCAGGATCCCGGAAAGGGAGATGATCGCCGTGCCGTGTTGGTCATCATGAAAAACGGGGATCCCCATTGCCTTTTTGAGAGCGGGTTCCACTTTGAAACAGGCAGGCGCTCCGATATCTTCCAGATTGATCCCGCCAAACGTGGGCTCAATGGGCTTGACTGCGGCGATCAGTTTTTCCGGATCGGTCTTGCCTTCTTCGTTGAACACGCCGCCAAGGCAGAGGGGCACAGCATCAATATCGGCAAATTTCTTGAAGAGAACAGCTTTCCCTTCCATGACCGGAAGACCGGCTTCCGGTCCGATATTGCCCAGACCGAGGACAGCAGTACCATCGCTGACCACTGCCACGCTGTTGCCGCGGCCGGTATATTTCCAGACATTGTCCGGCTGATTCTTGATTTCCGTACAGGGGATGGCGACTCCGGGCGTGTATGCGAGGGAAAGGTCATCCTGAGTTTCACAGGGTTTTGAGGGGATCACGACCAGTTTGCCGGGGCGCGGTTCTTCGTGGTAGCGGCAGCTGGCGGCTTTCAGTTCTTCTTGTGTCATGTTTACTTTCTCCAAGTTATATTGAATTTTGTTATGATTTTGTGTAATGGGGTCACAGTCTCACCGGGATCCCGTTTTCCTTCAGATATTCTTTCGCTTCACGGATCGTGTATGTTCCGAAATGGAAAATACTGGCTGCCAGAACGGCATCCGCTTTTCCTTTCTTCAGCACATCCAGCAGATGTTCCAAAGTCCCTGCTCCGCCGGAAGCGATCACCGGCACAGAAACAGCCTCCGCAACGGCACGGGTCAGCTCGCAGTCATAACCGTCTTTTGTACCATCGGCATCCATACTGGTCAACAGGATCTCTCCGGCACCGAGGCTGACCGCCTGCCGGATCCAGTCAAGCGCATCCAGCCCGGCGGGATTTCTTCCGCCGTGAGTATAGACTTCCCAACCGCCGCCGGACTTCCGTCTGGCATCCACAGCCAGCACAACGCACTGACTGCCGAAACGCTCCGCACATTGCCGGATCAGATCCGGATCATGGATCGCTGCCGTATTGACTGCGACCTTATCGGCACCGCAAGTCAGCATAAGACGCATATCTTCCGGTGTCCGGATTCCCCCGCCGACGGTGAACGGCACAAAGACTTTTTCCGCCGTCTTCCGCACCATGTCACAAACGGTATTGCGGTTATCACAGCTTGCGGTAATGTCCAGAAAAACCAGTTCATCAGCCCCCTGCCGATCGTACTCAATGGCACATTCCACGGGATCTCCGGCATCACGGAGATGAATAAAATTTGTTCCCTTCACCACTCTGCCGTTATTGACATCCAAACAGGGAATGATCCGTTTTGCAAGCATAAAATTACGAGTCCTTATTTATTATCATGTCCGGAGATCTGTTGATTTTCCGCATTTGCACCCGGCAACGGGAGCCACTCAAAAAGTTTTCCGCCCTTGATCGATCCCAACAGCAGCACGGCAGCACTCCAGAGCAACACCGCAGCGTACCCGTAAATCTTTTTCAAGTTACCTCCGAGAATGAGGCGCAACAGATTTTCGAGAATACACAAAACCAGAATACCACCGCACAAAAAGATCAGCACGGCAAGCAAACGATTTCCAGAGGGGAACTCAAAATATCCCAAACTGTTGTGTTCCAGCCGTGTGTGTGTATAAACAATCGGGCGCAGCGGTA
>JAGAPM010000149.1 GCA_017623265.1 Lentisphaeria bacterium
GCTGAACCGGTCTCCGATCCTGTGGATCTCGCTGCTGTTCAGGAAGAAAACACCGAAAAGGAACAGTATCCCATCCTCTACGCTCCCTGCCCGGATAAAGTCCGGCTGGATGTGGCGGAAAATGGCGATTTCCTGGTCAACGGCTCTGTTCTGCCCGCAGATATTGTGGAAAAATATCTGAAAAAGATCGTTGCAACCCACAAAGAAAAATCTGCAGCGATCATTTATCTCCAGAGCGTCAAATCCCCCATGGATAAAGCAAATGAACTGCTTGAGGTCTGCCGTAAAGCAAAAGTTGCCAATGTAACTTTTGTGGAACCGAAAGCAGAAGTCAAAAAGCCCGCCGCTAAGAAGCCTGTTGTCAAGAAGCCCGCAAAGAAAAAAGCCGTGAAGATGGTCATCGATACCAACAAGCCCGGTACTGCTTATGTGGTGAAGAAGGATGATACGCTCGGCGGACTTGCACGCAAGTTCTATGGCAGAGCATCTCTGGCAGGACTGATCTTTGAACACAACAGGAACACGGTCAAGGATATCCATAAGATCATGCCCGGCATGAAGATCGTGATCCCCGCCCTGAAAGAGGCTGAATAAGCATGGCAATTTCCGAAGGAAATGCTGAAGATGACGGCGTTCCGCGACCTGACGGGGTCGTGGAGCAACGTTGTTATTTTGATACACCGGGTACGCTGACGGCAATTTTTGCGGCGGACCCGGTTTCCAATTTGAAACGCGCTGCCAAAAAACTGGAGGCAACGCTCGTTTCACGCGATAACTGGGTGCAGATCAATGCACCGGATCAAACCGTTCTGGAAAAATGCGAACGTTTTCTGCAGACTCTGCAGGAACTTTACCGCTTGACCGGCGTACCTCTGATGCAGCACGATTTTGATCAGATCCTCAATGCCTGTGCGGAAAACCGTTCCGGCGATCTCAAGGAATGCTTTGCCGAACGGATCAAAGTCAGCCCCCGGAAACGGGAGATCATGCCCCGGACTCCGACTCAATTGGACTATGTGCGGGCGCTCCGGAAAAAATCGGTCGTTTTCGGTGTCGGTCCTGCCGGTACCGGTAAGACATATCTGGCAATGGCAATGGCTGTTTCCAAGCTGTTGGCTGGTGATTGTGACCGGATCATCCTGACCCGTCCTGCGGTCGAGGCGGGAGAAAATCTCGGTTTCCTTCCCGGTAAGCTGGAAGAGAAGATCAACCCGTACCTGCGCCCTCTTTATGATGCGTTGTATGACATGATGGATTTCGCAGAAGCGGAGCAGCTGATTTCCCGCAATATCATTGAAGTCGCTCCCCTTGCGTTCATGCGGGGGCGCACCCTGAATAACGCATTCATTATTCTGGATGAGGCGCAGAATGCCACGCCGGAACAGATGCTCATGTTCCTGACACGACTCGGTTTCAAGTCCCAGTGTGTGATTTGCGGTGACCCGTCCCAGACGGACCTCCCTCACCGGAAGGCTTCCGGGCTGGCGGATGCTGTCCGGCGTCTGGAACCGATCCCGGAGATCGCTGTCTGCCGTTTCAATGCCGGAGATGTGGTGCGCCACAGACTGGTGGAAAAGATCGTGCTTGCCTATGCGGAAAAACCGGAAGAAACGGAAAAGGAGGAAGTGGATCATGAAACAGATTTGGGATAAACTGAGAAAATACAGTTCGATCTTGCTTGCGCTTCTGGTGTTGTGTATCGGAACGGCGCTCATATTGGCGGATCCTGTTGCTCCTGATGTCTTTGAGGTGATGGAAGGCTATCCCCTGCCCCATGACATTTATTCCGAAATTGATTTCGAAACACTGGATTATGAAAAATCAGAAGCCGCAGGGCGTATCGCTGAAGAAAATATGCCGCGGTATTACCGGTTGGATGTCAAAAAAATGTCCGAAACCATCCGGAAGATCGACGAATTACTGGTGAAACTCAAACGTGCTGCCCATCAAGCGGAAGCGGGTGTTACGATCGAGGGGGCTGAACCGACAATTGAGTTGACCGAGAGCGAAGAAAAGGCGATCCGTGTCCTGGTTAAAACGGAACATCTGGATGTGCTGGGGGAATCCTGGAAAGGATCGGTTCGTTTCGGAATCCTGGAAAATACACAGGAGGATCTGGGGCCGGATGAGAAACTTTTTGTCACTCACAGTGATGGCACCGTGCGCGATGTCCCGGTGGAGCATACAAAATATTTCCGGAAAGATGCTTTCGTACGCAAAATGCTTTGCGATATTTATGAAGACCGGATCCCGGATTCCAAAATGAAGGATTCCAAACTGACCGCATATTTCAGCGATATCATAGCTGCTAACATGTTCCCGGATAAAGTCACGACAAAAATTTACCGGGATAAAGCCGTTGAAAAAGCAAAAGTTTACCGCAAGGTCCTGACCGGTCAGCTTTTGCTTGCCAAAACGAATGCCCTGACAAAAGAAGATGTTCAGCTTTATCAGGCTTACCGGAAAAAACTGGGACGGGATCTTCAGCGCGGAAGCAACGGATCCGTTGTGTTTTACCGGTGGTGTATATGTTTGGCTCTGCTGTTCTTTATGGGACTTTATCTTTACTACCAGCATCCCGAGATCGCCACCGATGGCAGGGCAGTCTGGCTCTGGAGCGGGGTGATCCTCTTCTGTCTCCTGATGTGCCGTGTGATCGCTGCAGGGTTTTTCCTGGTGGCTGACCTCGGAGGAATCCCGCATTGGACGGTGTTCCTGCTGCTGCCGTTGGCGGTGCCGTCTCTGCTGATTTCGGTGATATACGGCTACCGTCCCGCCATCTATATCGGGATCTTTGTCAGTGGGATCGTTGCATGTACGCTGAACAATCCCTTCGCTGTCTTTATGACCGGGGTTCTGGTCTCTGTTTTTTCCGCATTTATGGTACGGTCCGTGATCCATTACAAGCAGTTCTTTACGAGGGTATTTCTGGTCTGTTCTCTTGCGACCATGCTCTGTTCGCTGATTTTTGCCGGAAATTATGTGTTTTTCAGTGCACCGCCGGATTCGCTGGTATCCAAACAGCAGAAACTTATGGCGCAGGAGGCAGAAGGAAAAGAGGTGGCGGAAGATGCCGGTAAAATATTTGGCGTACAGGTCTTTGTGCCGTCCACCGGAAAGCTGATGCCCGTATTCAAATTCCGGATCTTCACCATTTTCTTCGGGCTGCTCCTGATTCCGATCATTTCCGGTCTGGTGACGATCTCACTCGCTCAGCTCCTGCTTTTTACGCTGGAATCCTGTTTCCGTGTCACATCAAGTATGACATATCTTTCGTATGCGGACCGGAACCACAAACTTTTGAGAGAGCTGCAGACCAATGCGCCGGGGACTTATCACCACAGCGAACGGGTGGCGCTGCTGGCGGATGATGCCGCCGCCATTTTTGAGCTGGACCGGATCCGGGTACAGGCGTGTGCGCTTTTTCATGATATCGGAAAACTGAAATATCCCAATATGTTTACAGAAAACACTGCTCCCGGTGAAGAAAGTATGTATCAGAATTACACGCCGCTCCAAAGTGTAAAGATCATTAAGGAACATGTGACCTACGGTTTGGAGCTGGGGAAACAGTACAACCTGCCGCCTCTGCTGCTGCGGGCGATCCAGTCCCACCATGGAACGGATTTTATTTCCTTCTTCTATCAGAATGCCAAAAAAGACGCTGCCGAAAAGGGAAAAGATATGCCGGATGAGAAAGATTTCCGGTACGATGGCCCGCTGCCGACGGATAAAGAAGTGGTGTTGATCATGCTCGCAGACTGCTGTGAAGCAGCGGTGCAGAGTATTTCAGACCGGACTGCTGAAAATGTTCAGAATATGGTCAATATGCTTTTTGAGAAAAAACTCCAGGCTGGACAGCTGGATGTTTCTCCCTTTACGATGCAGGAACTGCACATGATTCGTAAAATCTTTGTCGATACCCTCCTTTCCATGCATAAAAAGCGTATCGCTTATCCAAAACAGGAGGAAATAAATATGGAACAACAGAAAGGCGGAAAAAATTCATGAGTCTTTCATCTGAAATAACGGTGACTTTTTCCTGGCGGACAGAACGTTGCTTCTGCCGTCCGAAGGTGGCGGCGGTCCGGAAACTGGCACGCCGTGCAGCGGAACTGGCGGGAACGGGGCTTGACTGCGAAAATCCTCTCGGTGTCAGTTTCCTTTCTTCCAAAAAAATGGCGGAAGTCAACTGGGATTATCTGACACACTCCGGCGATACGGATGTTATCTGCTTCAACTACCGGGAGGCGGAAGACGATTTCGGCGCCGGGGTCGATATCCTGATCTGTCCCGCATTCGCACTCCGGGAAGCAACAAAACGAAACCTGCCCTACGGCAGGGAAGTGACCCTCTATCTGGTCCATGGACTGCTGCATGCTGCCGGTTATGATGACCTGAAACCGGAGCTGAAACGAAAAATGCGCCGCGCCGAAAAACGCGTTATGACGGTTCTCGAAAAAGAGTTCGATTTGTGTTCAATTTTTCAATATGACGGACAAGTGACGGAGGATAAAACATGAATATCCTCATGATTTTTCTGCTGATCTTTGCTGTTCTGTGCCTCCTCCTTCTGACCTGCGTATTTGAAGCGTTTGACAGCCTTTCCGGCGGCAGAATCCGGAAGGTGGAGACCAAAGATAAAGCCCTCGCTGCCAAGCTGGAAGAATGGATGGCGCATGATATTATCCTGCGGGCGATCCTCAAGATCTTCATGTTTGTCACTGCATCTCTCGTCGGCGGGTTGGGATACGCTGTCCTTTTCGGGGCATATCCCGATTTTGCACGCCGGTGGTGGTGGGCGGTCATCATTGTGGCGATCGCCCTTGCCACTATGATCTCCGAGATCATTGCACGTTTTATCCTCTTCCGCCTCTATCTTTTCATGATCCGCATCGCAATCCCCCCGGTTTATTTTGTCGCAAGAACGCTTCTCCTGCCTTTTTCCTGGTTGTTGGAAAAGGCGGACAGCACTACGGATGACTGGCAGAAATCGGAAGACCCCGATGAAAAAGTCAGCGTGGAAGATGAGATCCTTTCCTATGTGGACAGTTACAACGATGATATGGAAAGTGACCTGCAGGAAGGTGAAAAGGAGATGATCCGGGGAATTCTGGAGATCGGTGATATGTCGGTCCGGGCGATCATGACACCCCGGGTGGATCTGGTCGCTCTCCCCGGGACTGCCAGCGTGGAAGAGGCAAAAAAACTCTTCATTGAGTCCGGACACAGCCGGATCCCCGTGTACGGCAGGAACATCGATGAGATCCGCGGTGTCATTTATGCAAAAGATTTTCTTTCAGACGAGCAGACGAACGGCAAAAATTTGTTCCAGCTGGCTCATGCGCCGATCTTCATTCCGGAGACCAAAGAAGTTGCAGAGCTGCTGGAAGAGATCAAACGCTCCCGCAACCATTTCGCCGTGATCATTGATGAATTCGGCGGAACCTCCGGCGTCGCCACTTTTGAGGACATCATTGAAGAGATCGTGGGTGAAGTTCATGATGAATACGATACGGAATCCGATATCGAAAAGAAACCCCAGCTCCTGCCCGATGGTACCATTGTTCTGGAAGCACGGACACCCGTCTCCGATGTGAACGATATTGCAGATGTAGAGATCCCGGAGATCGAGGGCGCAGAGACCATCGGCGGCTATATCTGTGCGGCGCTGGGCAGGATCCCGGAACCGGGAACGGAATTTATGGTGCCGGATCAGTTCCGGGCGGTCGTGCTGGAGGCGGATACCCGCAAGATCAAATCGATCCGGCTGGAATTGCTGGATCCCGCAGAAAAAGAGGTGTGATTTGAATCAGTTCCTGAAAAATTCGATCCTCACCGGCATCTTTGTCGTGGTGCCGATCTTCGTTTCCCTGTGGATCGCATGGGTGATTTATGACTCCCTGACATCCTGGGGCGTTGAGCTTGTGGAAAAACTCAACTTCGGCTGGGATGTCTCCACGTTCTGGAAGGTGCAGATCGTCCGGATCGCCAGTTTGCTGGTTATGGCGGCGGTGCTGGTCCTGATCGGCGTCATCGCACGCAACACCCTCGGAAAAAAACTGGTATATGCCTTCCAGCAGATGTTGTTGAAGGTGCCGATCATCAAAACGATCTATTCCACATCCCAGCAGGTCGGCGATGCCCTCTGGAATGCGAACGGTGGCGATATGTTCAGCAAAGCGGTCCTTTTTGAGTATCCGCGGCACGGTTCCTGGGCAGTCGGTTTCCTGACCAACGAAAACAAACAGCAGTTTGAGATCACCCGCGTGCTGAATACAGAACTGGTCAGCGTTTTTATCCCCACAACGCCAAACCCCACCAGCGGTTTCCTTTTCCTGATTCCGAAAAAGGACTGCATTGTCCTGAATATGACCGTGGCGGAAGCTATGAAATACATCGTCAGCTGCGGCGCCGTGATTCCCCCGGAAAAAGCCGGGGAACTGGCGGAAAAAACAACGGAAAAGAACACGGAAAGCGTGGAAAAATGACCACGGAGAAGATCTGGCAGGTCTCGGAAGTCACGGCGATGGTCCGTGATATGCTGGAACAGAGTCTCCTTCCTCTCTGGATCAGCGGCGAGATCGGAAATCTCACCCTGCACCGCTCCGGTCATGTGTATATGACGATCAAAGACGCCCAGTCCCAGATGAAAGCTGTCTTTTTTTCCGGTGTTGCCCAGTGCCGTGCTCTGGATCTGCGACAAGGCTCCAAGGTGGAAGTCCTGGGCAAACTTTCTCTCTATCAGGCGGGCGGCGAGTTCCAGTTGAATGTCCGGGCGATACGCCTCTGCGGTGTCGGGACCCTGCAGGAACAGTTTGAAGCCATGAAGAAGCGTCTGGCGGAGGAAGGTCTTTTCGATGCCGCACGGAAAAAAGAGATCCCCTTCCTCTGCCGCCGGATCGGGCTGGTGACTTCTCCCTCCGGGGCGGCGGTGAAAGACTTTATCAAAGTTGCGACACGCCGCTTTCCCGGTCTGGATATCCGGATCTGCCCTGCCCCGGTCCAGGGGAAAGGCGCAGAAAACAAACTCGCTGCTGCCATCCGGTTTTTCAACCGGATAAATGAGGTGGATGTGATCGTGCTGACCCGAGGCGGCGGCTCCCTGGAAGACCTCTGGCCCTTCAATGAAGAAGTGCTGGCACAGGCGATTGCTGCCAGCCGCATCCCGGTCGTCAGTGCCGTGGGACACGAGATCGATTTCACCATCGCCGACTTCGCTGCGGACCTGCGGGCGCCCACTCCTTCCGCCGCAGCCGAGATGATCGTGCCGGAGCTTGCCACCGTCTCCAAAGACATCTTTCAGTTTCAGAACCGGATCCGCAATGCCATGCAGATTGCTGTCGAACGGGCGGGCAGACGGTTGGAACGGGTGGAGAAAAAGACCCTTTTTCAGCGTCTGGAACGCTTTATCGCCGACCGCCGTCAAAAAGTCGATATGACGCTTCAAAATATTTTTGACGGAGTAAATGACGGATTTGACGACGCCCGCCGTCGTCTTGATAAAGCAAATAATACCATTGAGTTATGTTTGCCGATGGCAACCGTCAGACGGGGATTCGCCATTTTGACGGATCCTGTGACGGGTGAGCCGCTGACTACGGTTTCTTCCGTCAAAAAGCAGGAAAAAGTCCGCGCGATCCTCTCCGACGGCACCATCGACCTGAACGTGCCCCGTCCCTGATCCCCTTCCCCGTTTTCAGGGACAAAAAAAGCCGGAAGCATTTTCAGCCTCCGGCGTCTTAAGCCCGTCAAAAAATTTTATTCTTCGTTACCGATGCCCTTGGGGTTGGCACCGTACTTGTTGTACCCCGGCTGGGAATCCTGACACTCAAAGACCAGAAGGATGATCGCTCCTGCAATGGGAACGAGGAGCCAGAGCCAGTTCCAGCCGCTTCTGCCGGTATCGTGCATCCGGCGGCAGAAAACCGCCCACGTGGGAATCAAAACGGCAAGAGACCAAATGGATGGCAAAACCGGATCAATACAACTCAGGATGGAGCTGATGACGGAGCTGATCAGTACCCAAAGCCAGAATTCTGAACGGCGGGAGCGGCCATCGAACTGGGCATACTTGGTCAGTGCGGTAAACGGATTGACGGGAGCTGGTGTGGGGGCGGCGTTCTGCATGTTTGATTCCTTTCCTGTTTTTTGAAATGAAGAACCCTTCATTTTACCTATTTCCTAATTCCGTGAAGCTTTTTTCTTAAAGACTTCACATTTTCTTTTTTTGGCAATTTTTTGCCATTTGTGACTCAATTTTTGATATTAAAAATGCTTTGCGGCAAGATTTTTCCTTTATTTGTCGTTTTTCCGCATTA
>JAGAPM010000150.1 GCA_017623265.1 Lentisphaeria bacterium
CCCATGCTCCAGTACATCCCCGGTGGTGCTGCCGCTACGCCGTTCAAGACCCATTACAACGCCCTGAATTGCGATATGTTCATGCGTATCGCTCCGGAACTCTACCTGAAGCGTCTGCTGGTCGGCGGCTTTGAAAAAGTCTTTGAACTGAACCGCAACTTCCGTAACGAAGGGATCAGCCGCCGTCACAATCCGGAGTTCACCATGTTGGAACTTTATCAGGCATACGGCAACTGCCAGACCATGCAGGAATTGATCGAAGACATGGTGACCACTGTTGCCATGAAGGTCTTTGGCACCCTTCAGATCCAGATCTCCGAAGACAAGACCATTGACCTGACCCGTCCCTGGAGACGCGCCCCCTACAAAGACCTCATCAAGGAAAAGATGGGCGATGACTGGTTTGATATTTCCCAGAGCGAAAAATACAAACGCGCCAAAGCCATCGGCGCGCAGGTCATGCCGGACTTCACGGATCTGGAAATCACCCACGAAATCTACGAAAAATTCATTGAACAGACTCTGATCCAGCCCACGTTCGTGACCCGTCTGCCTGCCGAACTGGTTCCCCTTGCTAAAAAATGCGAAGACGATCCCACGCTGGTGGATGTGTACGAACTGGAGATCAACGGTCAGGAAATCAGCCCCGGTTACTCCGAACTCAACGACCCCATCGAACAGCGCAAGCGCTTCATGGAACAGGTCACACTCACCGGTGGCGACCCGGCACAGGCAGTGGATGGCGACTTCCTCACCGCTCTGGAATACGGTATGCCGCCCGCCGGTGGTATGGGGATCGGTATTGACCGCCTCGTGATGCTGCTCACCGGCACGGAATCGATCCGTGACGTGGTGCTTTTCCCGCAGCTCCGTCCCCGTGCAAACAACATCTGAACTGAAAACGAACACAAACAATCAGGAGAATAAAATCATGTCCATTTATCTTGGCAGAATCGTTGCTGCGGGTCTGACCCGTGATGGCAAAGCCGTTGCTGCGTACCGCGTTTCCTCCCGTTCCTTCCCGAATCGCACGGCAAACCTGAAAGACAATCAGATCTCCATCATTCCCCGCCCCGGCTGCGAAGGGGATCTCGCAAAGAACCCGTACATCGCATACAACTGTGTCCGCCTCTGCAACGGTGTGGCACTGGCGACCAACGGCTCCCAGACGGATCCGATCATCGAAAAGATCATCTCCGGCATGTCTGTTCGGGATGCGTTTGCTCTTTCCCTGTTGGCGATGGATTACGAAAAAGACCATCTGGATACACCCCGTATTGCGGCGGCAGTGGATGCCAATACCGGGATCACCACGCTGGGGATCATCCGCAAGGATGCGCTGCTGGTTCGTCAGTTCGTGGCAAAACCGGGCGAGATCCGCTTTGTTTCCACCTACGAAATGAACCGTCCCTGCGATGAAAACTTTGATGATGGCTTTGACGCTCTCACGGCACAGGAAAGCTGCGAATATGTGATCCGCGGCGGTCGTTTTGCTGAATTTGAACATCCCGTTACTGCAGCCGCAGCCGTCTGGAACGGCTCTGCATACGATCTTGCCGCACAGGATGCCTGATGGCACAATCCATTCTTGACGGCTTGAACCCGGAACAGCTGGAGGCTGTCCGGACCACGGAGGGACCGGTGCTTGTGCTTGCAGGTGCCGGTACCGGCAAGACCCGTGTGATCACGGCGCGAATTGCATACATGATCGAACAGGGG
>JAGAPM010000151.1 GCA_017623265.1 Lentisphaeria bacterium
AGTGCCTTGGGAACGCCGTGGAGACCGCAATCCAGCACGGCACGTTCGCCCACGGAGAAGACTTCTTCATCGATCTCGCGTGAGATCTTCTTGATGAGTTCTTCAATGCGGGTGGGGTGGATCCGACCGTCAGAGATCAGTTTTTCCATGAGACGGCGTGCGATTTCCTTACGGATGGGATCAAAGCAGGAAATGACCACGGCTTCCGGGGTATCGTCAATCAGGATATTGACACCGGTGGCGGCTTCCAGCGCCCGGATATTGCGTCCTTCACGCCCGATGATACGGCCTTTCATTTCATCGTTGGGCAGAGGGATGGTGGCGGTGGTGCGTTCGTAGGTGCAGTCGCCGGAGTACCGCTGGATGGCGTTGACCATGAGTTCCTGGGATTCCCGTTCGATCCGGCGCTTGGCATCATCCAGCGCATCGCGGACCATAAGGCCGCATTCGTTTTCAACTTCACCTTTGAGTTTTTCCAGGATCATGTTCTTGGCGGTTTCCCGATCCAGTTCTGCGATCCGCTGGAGTTCATCGATCTGCTGGGCGATGGTGGCTTTCAGCTCGTCTTCCTTCTTGATCAGACGCTGCCGGTGTTCTTCCAGTTCGCCTTCCTTGCGTTCCAGATTTTTCAACTTGGAATCCAGCGAGTTGCTCTTGCGGTCCAAATTGTCTTCTTTCTGCTGGACGCGCTTTTCCGCCTGAGAGACTTCTTTCCGGCGTTCCTTGAGTTCGCTTTCGATCTCATCTTTGATGCGTCTGGCATCTTCGCGGGCAGTGATGTTTGCTTCGCGTTTGAGCGTTTCAGCGGCGAGTTCCGCTTCTTTCCGGATTTTAGCAGCGGCAACAGAAGCAGATTTTCCCTGGGCTTTGTTGATGATGGCGCAAACGATTGCACCGATGATCAGCCCGCCAAGACCGGCAGCAGCTGATACGAGGATGGAGGTTGTGTCCATTGGTTTTATTCTCCTTGCAGTAGGGGATTGATGAAGCCGGAACGGGTGATGATTCTGCTTTCCGTGACGATAATATCCATGGGTCTGTCATGGGGTTGAGCAGGGATTTTGATTCCGTTCTGACATTCGTAAAAGATACCGATTGCCAGTTTGGGCTGCGCAGCTTCAAGCATACGGTCATAAACACCTTTTCCCCTTCCCATTCGAACGCAGGAGGGGTCAAAGACAACACCGGGGATGAGCCAGATGGCATCGTTAAGGACCTTGAGTTCCGCCGCAGGAGCGTCGGGACCGGGTTCAGGGATGCCGAATTTGGCGTTGCAGAATTCGAGGGAATCCGCAAAAGCAAAGTCGTATTTCTCCGCGCTGATATAACGCGGAAGACAAAGGGTGTTACCTTGTGCAAGGGCTTCCTTCAGAACAGGTTCCAGATCGGGTTCCGTGCCGTCTGTGACATAACCTGCGATGGTGTAAGAGCCCTTGATGCCGGAGAGGATATTCCGGATCCGCGCATTGATGGCGGCATCCGCTTGCGCCCGGATTTCCGGGGGTATCGCCTTTCTGGCGGCAAGCATAGACCTCCGGAGCGCATTCCGCTGCTCCGCAGTCCCTTCCACATTCTTCGTGGATGAAAGATCATCCGGCTTCGTCATTGGTGTTTTCTCCGCAGTGCCGAGCCGTACAGAACGATCATAAAAGTTTATATAACTGTTTGCTTTTCAGAGTACAACAAAAAAGGGGACAATCGGCGTTCCTCCGCCGTTTGTCTGCTTTCGATCTCCAAATTTGCAATCCGTTGATAAACCATAAATCTCCGTAAAACCGGGAAAGTTCTGTAACAGCAACAAACAATAGGTATATGTGAATGCCTGCCCTCACGGGCAAGCCGTTGAGTAAACATATACCCTTTTTTTAAATAAACAAGTGCCGGAGGAAAAATTTTTCAACTTTTTTCATCGCCCGGGCTTTTTTCTGATTCTGCGCAACTATGCCTGCCCGTTCCGAAAGTTGCCCCCGGAAACTCCTCCCCGGCAAACTCCTTGTGCTTACTCCTGCGGGCCGATCTCTTCCCGGTTGGCGAAGGGGTAAGTCACGGGGATATCGGCTTCCAGCGTGAGGGGGGCGCCTTCGTTGCCGAAGGTTTCCACCGGATAGACATCGAACCGGTAGCGTTTTCCTTTTTCCAGCGTGTTGGGCGGGATCCGGAAGACCTGACGGGGATCCCGATTCCGTTCCAGCCGGTAGAAGTTGCTGATATACTTTGTTTCCATGACCTTGCCGGATTCCAGATCGGTCATGGTCAGACGGTAGGAGTGGGTAAAGTCGTCATGTTCCGCTTCATCAAAGATGAGATAAACGAAACCGTAGTCCAGCCGCATGAGCATCTGTGCATCATCTTTGAACCGGGGGGCAGTGCGCTGTGCTTTCCGGGCGTCAGTATAGACGGCATTTTCCGGCTTGTGAGGGATCGCCACAGTCCACGGGCGGTCTGCCTTGATTTCGTGCAGATCTTCCGCATTGAAACGGCGGATCTCCAGATGGTCGTCATAAAGATCCATGGTCATGAACCCGATCCCTTCCCGGGCGAAGGGAATGATGG
>JAGAPM010000152.1 GCA_017623265.1 Lentisphaeria bacterium
ACGCCCGGAGGCATCCCGGTAGGTGGTACGGTTGCCATTGGTTGTGGCAGTACCGGTCATCCGTCCGCTGCTGTCCCGGTAGGTGGTACGGTTGCCGTTGGTGGTAGCACTTCCCGCCATGCGCCCGCTGCTGTCCCGGTAGGTGGTACGGTTACCAGTCTGCGAGGCGTTTCCTGCCGTGCGCCCGCTGCCATCCCGATATGTGGTGCGATCGACTGCGGCGAGGGGCAGAGACAAAACGGCAGCGACAACGGTGATCAGAATCTTTTTCATACTTTTTCTCCTTTTTTTGTATGCGACATCAATCCATCAGCTTGACCAGTGCGGAAACCGCCTCACCGATGTTCTTCGCATCGATCACGGTCACGCCGGGATACTGCGGCAGCTCCTGCGTTTCGCCATACCCGGTCCGGACAAGTGCAACAGCCGAACAACCGGCATTGATACCCGCCTCAAGATCGGTCAGACGATCGCCCACCATGAACGAATTTTTTATATCCAAATCGTGTTCTTCTGCTGCTTTCAGGATCATGCCCGGACCCGGCTTGCGGCAGGGACATTCCCGGGTGTATTCCGGCACGATCCCTTTTGCATGATGGGGACAGTAATAGTACCCGTCCAGCGCAACCCCCTGTTCGGCAAGGAGTTCTTCCACCCGCGCATGGACCGCCTTCAGGTCTTCCAGCTTGAATTTTCCCTTGGCGATGCCTGCCTGATTGGAGATGAGGATCACTTTCCTGCCGACGCTGTGGGCAAGTTTGATCGCCTCCACCGCACCGGGACAAAGCCGCGCCCTTGCGGGATCGCAGAGGTAATCCTCCTCCTCGATCAACACGCCGTCACGATCCAGAAAACATGCCTTATACATAAAAAAATCCTTTCGTTTTACAAAATCCGTTATAAGATATATCCAAAAAATCAAAATGTAAAGTATCCGGGGTTGAAAAAAGCAGAAAAACATGTTATGTTATAGGAACAAAATACTTTCAACAATTACAACACGGAGTTAGACATGAGCAGAATCAACTACGAACATCCGGCGGACCAGATCGTCCGCTACATGAAACGGATCTATGACTACGGCATGACCACCACCAGTGGCGGCAACCTCTCGATCCTGGACGAAAACGGCGACATGTGGATCAGCCCCAGCGGCGTTGACAAAGGTACCCTGACTCCGGCAGATATCATGTGCGTCAAAGCAGACGGCACCATTATCGGCAAGCACAAACCCTCCTGCGAATATCCGTTCCATCAGGGGATCTACAAAGCCCGTCCGGAAGCCCGCGCAGTTGTCCATGCCCATCCCCCCATGCTGGTTGCCTGGTCTCTCGCAAAGATCGTTCCCGGTATGAGCATCATCCCCGGCGCAAAAGATATTGTGGAAGCTCCCGGCATGGCAGGCTACGGCTGCCCCGGTTCCCAGATTCTCGGAGATAAGATCCGGGCGGAATTTGCCAAAGGATACAAGGCGCTTCTCCTCGAAAACCACGGTGCAGTGGTCTGCGGCACATCTCTTGCCGATGCCTTCCGCCGTTTTGAGACCTATGACTACACCGCCCGGATCGCCAGCAATGCCAACCTCCTCGGCGGCATCAACAATCTTTCCGATGATGAGATCGCAGAAGCCCTGACGGACCGCAACGGTGCCTTCACCCAGGTCGCTCCCACCCAGCCCGGCGTGGAAGAACTTGCCATCCGCAAGACGATCTGCGACATGACCCGCCGCGCCTATCGTCAGAAACTCTTCACCTGCGCCGACGGCACCTGCGCCATCCGTACGAAAGACGGCTTCATCATGACCTCGAAAAATGCCGATCGCGGCGACATCCAGCCGGATGAACTCATTGCCGTCAAAGGCACGGAATACAGCGGCGATATGGGACTGGAAAACAACACCTGGCTGGTCAAGAAGATCTTCGATGAACAGCCGGAACTCAATGCCCTGATCTTCGCCCACCCCGCCGCCATGACCGCATACGGCGCAGCACGGGTCACTTTCGATACCCGCCTGATTCCGGAAAGCTATCTGCTTCTCCGCGAAATGCCTGCTTTCGACTTCGGTACGGACTTCCGCACACCGGAAAAAATCACGCAGACCATCTCCCCCCGTATGCCCGTTGTGCTGGTCAAGAACGATTTCATTCTGACCGCCGGTGCAAACCTGCTTCAGGCGCTGGACCGTCTGGAAGTGGCGGAATACAGCGCACAGGGAGCCATCACCGCCTCCAAACTGGGCGATCTCAAGCTCATGGGCGATGACGCAATTCAGGACATCATTACGGCGTTCAACCTGATTCCGTAAACTGTCCCCCGGTTGTTACAAGGCGCTGCAGCTTCCTGTTGCAGCGCCTTTTTTCGTGCAAACGCTTGAATTTTCTCTTTTATGGTGTATATTATATGCCTGAAAAAATTTACCCGCACCGGAGAAAAATTTATGCAGATTCGTAACATTGCCATTATTGCACACGTCGACCACGGCAAAACGACGCTCGTGGACCAGATCATCAAACAGTCCAAACTTTTCCGCGATAATCAGGAAATGCACGAGCGTTTCCTTGATAACAACGACCTGGAACGGGAACGCGGGATCACCATCCTTGCAAAAAATATCAGCGTCAACTATCGGGATACCAAGGTAAATGTCATCGACACCCCAGGTCACAGCGACTTCGGCGGTCAGGTGGAGCGTGTTCTCAATCTTGCTGACGGCGCCCTGCTCCTTGTGGATGCGGCAGAAGGTCCCCTACCCCAGACCCGATTTGTGCTGCAGAAGGCACTGGCGCTCAATCTGAAACCCATCGTTTTCATCAACAAAGTCGACCGTCCGGATGCCCGCCCGCAGGAAGTGCTGAACGAAGTATTTGACCTGTTTATCGACCTGAATGCAACCGATGAACAACTGGATTTCCCCGTCCTTTACGGCAGCGGCAGAAACGGCTGGGCAACCGAAGATCTGGAAAACGGCAGCCGGGATTCCATTCTTCCTCTCATGGATGCGATCATTGACAAGGTTCCGGCTCCGGCAAAGATCGAAGGTCCGGTTCAGGCACAGATCACCACGCTGGATTACAGCGACTATGTGGGACGTATCGGCATCGGACGTGTTCATCGGGGCGAACTTTCCCTGGATAAGCCCCTTGTGGTCATCAAGCGGGACGGCACGCAGGTCAAGGCGGATGTGAAGCAGCTTTTCACCTTTGAAGGCATCAGCCGGAGCGAAGTCCGTTCGGTGGAATGCGGCGACCTCTGCGCCATTGTCGGTATCGAAAATATCGATATCGGGGACACGATCACGGACTTCAACGAACCGGAAGCCATGCCCCCCATTCCCATTGATGAACCCACGGTTTCCATGACGTTCCGTGTGAACGACTCCCCGCTGTTCGGCAAAGAAGGTAAATTCATCAGCAGCCGTCACATCCGGGAACGCCTGTTGAAAGAAGCGGAGCGTGACGTGGCTCTGCGGGTGGAAGAAAACAGCGATTCTTTCAAGGTCAGCGGACGCGGTGTTCTTCATATTGCCGTTCTCATCGAAACCATGCGCCGGGAAGGCTATGAACTGACCATTACCCAGCCGCAGGTCATCGTGAAAGAGATCGACGGTGTCAAGCATGAACCGATCGAAGTTCTGACCATTGACGTTCCGGGCGGTACCGCCGGGAAAGCCATCGAACTGGTCGGACAGCGTCGCGGCGAAATGGCAAAAATGGAACAGCACGGTGACCGTCAGCTGGTCGAATTCAACATTCCCACCCGCGGGATCATCGGTCTCCGCAGCCGGATCATGACTGCCACCGCCGGCGAGGCGATCATCTCCCACCGTTTCGATCATTACGAGCCGTACAAGGGTGACATTCCCCAGCGTCAGAACGGGGTCATGGTCAGCATGGGTGCGGGCCGTGCCGAAGCATACGCCATCGATGGTCTGCAGCTGCGCGGTTTCTTCTTCATCGATCCCACCACAGAAACATATGAAGGCATGATCGTTGGTCAGCACTGCACCAGTGATGACTTGGAGGTCAATCTGCAGAAAGCCAAGAAACTGACCAACATGCGTGCTGCGGGTTCCGACCGCAACCTGAAGATCGCACCTGCCCAGAAAATGAGTCTGGAAGAAGCACTGGAATACATTGCGTATGACGAATATGTGGAAGTCACGCCGTTGAGCATCCGTCTCCGCAAAAAATATCTCACGGCTCTCGAACGCCGCCGGATCCATGTGAGCAAACTCAAAGAAAGCGGATTGCTTCCTGACTGATGATCGACTTCAAGAACGTCAACAAGCTCCTCGGCGGGCGCGATATTCTCAAGGATGCGGACTTCCGGATCAACAAGGGGGAACGCATCGGCTTCGTAGGTCCCAACGGTGCGGGAAAGACCACGGTCTTTTCCATGATCTGCGGGGATATGAGCCCGGATAAAGGGGAAATCATCAAACCGGAAAAGGCACGGATCGGTATTCTGCGCCAGCAGCTGGGCTTTTTCAAAGAGGAACAGCCGCTCATCGAATATGTGATGACCGCATCCGGCGAACTTCCGGCGATTCAGAAACAGCTGGAAGAAATCGAAGCCCGTCTCAACAGTGGTGAAACAGCTGACGAGCAGACACTGAATGAACTGGGCAGACTTCAGAGTGCCTTCGAACATTTGGGCGGATACGATATGGAACACCGGGCTGCCGCCGCGCTTGCCGGTCTCGGTTTTCCCGAAGAAAATTTCCGTAAGCCTATGGGAGAATTTTCCGGCGGCTGGCAGATGCGTGCCTGCATGGCAAAAGTGCTGTTGGGTGAACCGGATATCCTGCTGCTGGACGAACCCTCCAACTACCTTGACATCCCGGCTGTGGAATGGCTGCAGCGCAAGCTGAAAACCTTTGAAGGGACCCTGCTGCTGATCTCTCATGACCGCTATCTGCTGAATTCCCTGACCAATATCACGCTGGAGATCAACGGCGGACGGGTCACACGATATCCCGGCAATTATTCCTACTATGTGAAAGAACGGGAAGGACGCCGTCTGCAGGCGGAAGCACTGAAGAAAAATACGGAAAAACGGAAGAAAGAACTTCAGGATAACATCAACCGTTTCCGGGCGAAAGCGACCAAAGCGGCACAGGTGCAGTCCTGGATCAAGATGCTGGAAAAGATCGAAGATGTTACGATCCCGGAAGATCTGCATTTTCAGGGCAGGATCCGGATCCCGGAACCGCCGGATTGCGGCAGCGAAATCATGCGTCTGGAAAAGATCACCCACAGTTACGATGGCACGAAAGTTATCCTGAAAGATGTGAATCTTTCCCTGCAGAAGGGCGATAAACTGGGGATCATCGGGTACAATGGCATGGGTAAGAGTACACTGCTTAAAATCATTGCCGGAAGATTTGAGGCATCCGAAGGGCTGCGCCGGCCGGGCCATAAAGTGATCATCGGGTATCAGGCGCAGGAATTTGCGGAACTGCTGCCTGCCGAACAGACGGCATTTGATGTCGTCAAGACCGCCGCCATCGGGGGCGATGTACCATCCCAGCGGATCCGTGAGATCCTCGGTGCCTTCGGATTCAGCGGGGAAGCGGCGGAAAAACAATGCAAGGTATTGAGCGGTGGAGAAAAGATCCGTCTCTGTTTTGCCCGGATCTTTGTGAACCCGCCGAACCTGTTGATTCTGGACGAACCGACGACCCACTTGGATGTTTCCGCCCGGGAAATGCTGCAGGAGGCGATCCGGACCTACAAGGGAACGATCTGTCTGGTCAGCCACGACATGGAATTTCTGCGCGGTACAGCGGAAACGATTTTGGAAATGACCAGCCAGAAAACCCGGCTCTTTTTGGGCAATTACGACTACTACAAGGAAAAGACCGCTCTGGAACAACAGGAGGAGCAGCCGAAGAAAAAAGAGGTCGCTCCCGGTGAACCGGTCAAGATGAATCAGAAGGAGCAGCGGCGTGAAAAAGCCCGGCGCAGAGAAGAAATGGCGCCGGAAAAGCGCCGCCTGGAACGGGAAGTGGCAAAGCTGGAAAAAGAGATCGAAAAAGGCGAAGCGGAAAAAGCGATCCTGATCGAGCAGCTTTCCAATCCGACGCCGGACACCGATTTTTCCTCCCTGCAGAAACAGTTGAAAGCATTGGATTACGACATTTCCAAAGCCACGCTTGCATGGGAGGAAACGGCAACAGAACTGGAACTTTTCATGGAAGAGTATGAAAAAATCTGATTCTTTTTCCGTTTCAGGTTTGAAAAAACGGGAATGTTGCACTATATTTCGGAAATTTGAAAAATATTAATAAGAATAAAATAGAACAGCGGAGACCCTGAAAATGTCCCAGAAGAAACAGAAGTACGAATTCAATAAGCAGACCCCGATCGTCCAGCCTGCAGTGAAAAAGGTGGAAACGGATGAAATCCTGAGCGGCAGCGATAAAGTCCAGTACATTTTGAGTGAACACTGGAAAAAGATCGCCATCGGGATTGGTGCGCTTGTGGTTGTTGTCATTGCCTTGATCGTGATCAAGTTTGTGCGTGAACACAACGATCTCCAGCTCCGCCATCAGTTTGCAGCCGCAAAAACGATTGAAGAACTGCAGCCGCTGACGGATGCCAACGCGGATCATCCCGCTGCCATCCCTGCCCTGTTCCGTCTCGGCGCTCTTTATGCCGCTGAAAATGAATACGGAAAGGCAGCTGAAACATTCAAGAAGATCTACGATGCACAGGAAAATGTGAATGATTTCGACCGTCTCCGTGCAGGAATCGCTTCTGCTTACCAGCTGGAAGCCGCCGGAAAAGACAAGGAAGCGATCGCCCTCTTCGTTGCGGTTGCTCAGGATCAGACGATTCAGGCGTACCCTGCCCTGCTGCAGGAAGCCGTTTACAATGCAGCACGCCTCAATGTGAAGAACAATGATAAAGCCGCAGCCGGCGTTCTGCTTGATAAGATCATCCCGACGGAACAGTCCACCGGTTTCTGGCAGCAGCAGTGTTCCACGCTGAAGGCACAGCTCGCCGAAGCAAAATAAATTCCGACCGGGGTGATGCAGCATGACTTTGACCAAACGGCAGGCAAGTCTGATTGCTGCCCTGCGATCACGGCACGGCAGAAGGGATTCCAATCTCTGCCTGTGTGATGGGCTTCGCGCCTGTTCTGAAGTCATTGCTCTGCGTCCGGACCTGCTGGATCTGATCGTGATCCGGGAAGATTTCCACGCAGAGATCGAATATCCGGTCGATCCGGTCATACTCCCGGCACAGGAATTTGACAAACTGGCGCAGACGGTCAATTCCCAGGGGATCATTACCGTTTCCCGCAGACCGGAACCGATCGCCCTTGATGCCCCTCTTTCCGACCCATTTGTGTTGGTGCTGGATCAGGTGCGGGACCCCGGCAATTTCGGGACGATCATCCGTACCGCCCGTGCCGCAGGACTCCATGAGATCGTACTGACAAAAGGTTCGGCAGATCCGTTTCATGACAAGGTGATCCGGTCGGCATCCGGCGCCCAGTTTGCACTCGGCATGCGCTGTTTTGAAGATTTGGATTCCATGGCGGAGACCTTGCGGCAGCTGGGCGTAAAAACATTCTACCGGACACTGCCCGCAGGTGGCGACAATCTCTTCCGGGCGGAAGGTGTTTTCATGGATTCTGCGATCATTCTCGGTTGCGAATCAACCGGTGTTTCGGAACTGGAAGGTGCCGCAGGTCTGAATATTCCCATGCCGGGCACGGCAGAATCCCTGAACGTGGCACAGGCGGCAACCATCATTTTATTTGACTATGTGAGACGGATCACAACATAAGGAAAAGTAACATGGCAGCAGAGCAGAAAAACACATTGAATCTTTCCGAATTTCTTTCCGTGGACCGGATCCTGATCCTTTCCGGCAAACAGGAAAAGGATGATGTCCTCAACGCCCTGATCGAAACGCTGGCGGAAGTACCGGAGATCGATGGACGCGATGAGGTCGCCCGCGGGGTATTCCATCGGGAAAGTCTGCTCAGCACCGGGATCGGAAACGGGATCGGTGTTCCTCATGTGCGTCTGAACGAACTGGATTCCAGCTACATGGCTCTGGCAATCGTACCGGAAGGGGTCGATGGCTATGAAGCACTGGATGCCAAGCCGGTGAAGATCGTTTTCATGGTCGTTGCCGGAAAAGATCAACGGACGCTGCATGTAAAGCTGCTGCAATCCATTTCCTGCATGTTCATTGACGGACATCTTGCCACAGATCTTCTTGCCGCCACTGATCCGCAGACCTGCATGGATATCATCCGCCAGAACGAACAGAAATGAACGAAGATCGATTCACAGCTGACCTTGCAGACATGTTTTCCCACAGGCGAAAAGATGTCTTTACCGGAATTGGTGATGATGCCGCTGTTCTGGATCTCTCCCTGCCCGGAGATCAACTGCTGCTCGCAGCTGCCGATCAGGTCATCCGGAATATTCATTTCACACCGGATACGCCGCCGGAACTTATTGCAAAAAAGTTATTGAACCGGAATATCAGCGATATCGCCGCCATGGGGGGAACTCCGACCCATGCACTCCTGACTGTGGCTGTTGAATCGCTGCAGGAAGATTGGCTGAAAGCATTTCACATGGGCTTGGCGGCGGAAGCTGAACGGTACGGGATCGCAGTTATCGGCGGCGATTTGGCGCATACACCGAACGATTTGGTCGCCACATTGACGATCCTCGGCACGGTGCCGAAACAAAAACTCTGTCTCCGCTCCAATGCAAAATCCGGAGATATTCTCTACCTGACCGGTACATTCGGGCGCTCGTTTCAAACCGGTCACCATCTGACATTCACGCCCCGGCTTGATGCGGCACAAGCGCTCGCCGGAACTTACACCAACGCCATGATGGATGTATCCGACGGTCTTGCAAAAGATCTCTCCCGTTTCGCTGCGGCCTCCGGAGTCAGTGTAAAAATCACAACCGATCTGCCGAAACGGGACGGAGCAAACGATGAGGAAGCTCTGAATGACGGGGAAGATTACGAACTGATCATTGCCGTTCCACCGGAAAAGAGTCAGGCGCTGGAGCGATCCGGTCTGCCCGGAAAACTGGGGCTGACACGGGCGGGCATCTTTACCGGCGGCCAACCTGCCGGAACGATCATTTACCACGAACAGAAAATCCAGGAGAAGGGATACGATCACTTTTATGAAAACTGAAAAACTTATCACACACACGCCCGGTGAAACGGAAGCTTTCGCCGCCAGACTGGCAGCCGAACTGCCGGAAGGATCCGTACTTGCCCTTTACGGTAATCTCGGAGCGGGAAAAACCGTGTTCGCCCGTGGATTCGCCAGAGGGCTCGGCATCACAGAACCGATCAGCAGCCCCACATTCACCATTCTGCAGGAATATCCGTACAACGGAAAAATGTTTTATCACATGGATCTCTACCGGATCGACAACTCCGATGCGGCGCTGGCTTTCGGGATCGATGAGTTTCTTTACGATCAGACTGCCATGACTCTGCTGGAATGGCCGGAACGAATCGAAGATATTCTGCCGCCGCGAACGATCATCCTCAAAATCGAACACTCCGAAAACGGCGACGATACCCGTACCATCACCGTCACGTATCCCGATTGATCCCGATCAATAGTTCTTCAGATTATCTGCGGTCACGGTGTTGACCGGAACGGGATCGGGGCATCCGACACGCACGAATTTCTGTTTTGGCGAAGCATAACCGAAAAGGATGGCATAACCGGGACGGTATCCTTCCGGAATTCCCATCACATCTTTCATTTCCGGCAGGAGCGAGCGCCACATACTCATCCATCTGCCGAACCAGACCGTTCCGAGACCGCGTGCGTGAGCCAACAGCTCAAAATAGGAAACGGCGATCAGTGGATCCGCTTCCGCACAGAAAGAATCTTCCGCCACGGAAACGACCAGCAGATGAGGTGCAGTCCGGTACACCGGATCACTGCCTTCCATAAACTGTTCATAAAGACGGATCTGATTCTCCGGAAGCGTTCCGGCTTCCTTCATGGCACAGATCTTTTCATAGGTCCGTTTCCGGTATTGTTCCATTACTTCAAGATCATCGATCAATGAAAAATGAAGACCGCGCCGGTTGACTCCGGTCGGAACGTAACGCATGGCATCCATCAGCCCCGCGATCACTTCCTTTTCTACATTTTTCTGCAGATAATCCCGGCAGGAACGGCGGGAGCGCACCAGATTCAGCAGAGAGGAATAGGACGGCAGTTCCTGATTGGCTGCGGGACATGCCGCTGCATCCACGCCATCCACAGAAAGAGCGCCCGCCGGACAAAGCATCATGCAGTGCTGACAGTGCATACAGCGTTCCGCACCGCCATCCGCAACCACCGGATAACCGCTTTCCGGATCGGCAATGATCGCTTTATTCCGGCAATCTGCCACACAAAGCCCGCAACGGGTACAACGGGTACGATCCACTTTCAATCCGATTTCTGCCTTATACATTTCTTTTTCTCCTTACCGGTTCTTCATTTTGTTTTTCTTTAAGGATACACGCACTCCCGGAAAAATCAAGAAAAGAATTTGATTTTTTTCTTTGAAAGGATATATTGTGTCCGTCGGAACAAAACAGAAAAAAAACAGAAAACAGTCCATGAAACATATTTCTGAAAGTATGAAAAACATCCTTGCCCATGCAGAAAAATTTGGAAAGATCTGCGGACTCATCTGCTTTTTCCTCTTTTACTTCCTCTATGTGCTATGGTGTCTGGGAGCGTTCTGTTACACTCCGGGTTCTTCCGTGTTCCTGCGGTTTCTGAATGCGATTCTTTTTCTTGCACTGGTGCTGATTGCGTTGTTTTTCAAACCGCGCCGGTATTTTCTCGCCGGTGCTGTGATCCTGATGGTGACGATCTCCCTTCTGTGGATGACGATCACCCCCACGCACAATGCAGACTGGGCACCGGAGTACGCCCGCCTTCCCCGGATCCAATGGCACGCAGATCAGGACTCATTCACGATCCGTGATCTGCGGGATTTTCATTTCCGTACGACCTCCGATTTTGATATCCGGTACACCAATGAAGAGTTCCGGATCAGCAAACTGAAAGCTATCGATTTTCTTGCAGTCTACTGGCCCCAGCCCGGAGAAGAGGCTATCGCCCACATCATGCTGCGGTTCCGTTTTGACGACGGAAAAAACTTCCTCGTTTCCAGTGAAACGCGCCGTCCAAAAGGAAGCAAATACGGAGCGATCAACAATTTATACAAGCAATCCTGCAAGATTTATATGCTGGCAACGGAACCGGATATCCTTTCACTCCGCACCAATATCCGTGAACCTCAAGAACGGGTATATATTTATGAGATGGCACTTACGGCTGAACAACGGGAAACGATCCTGCGGGATCTGATTGCGGAAATCAATGATCTGCATCCCCACCCGCAATTTTACAACACCTTGACAAACAACTGTTTCACGGAATTGATCCCGAGTCTGAAAGCAGGGATCGATGATATGCCGTTTTTTCATCATGTCTACCTGATCTCCGGTTGGGCTCCGGAATATTTTTTCAATGCGGGCTGGCTGAAGAAAAAAGAAGGCGAAACATTTGAAGAACTCAAAAAACGGTCGTTCCTGAACCCGGCAATGACGGGTTGGGATCATCAACCGGAAACATACAGTCAACTTATCCGGAAATGGGAAATGGAGAATGACAAATGATTTTTAACGGATTACTCATCTGTGTGGTCTTTCTGACCTTGTTCGGGCTTGCACTCTGGCCGGTACTGTTCAAAAATTCCAAACGCTTCAAACTGGTCCTGATCGCAGCAAATCTGATCTTCCTGCTCATGCTGCTTTTCTTCGGTACCTCGATCAGCAGCACGGAAACACTGTGGCAGGAAAAACGGGAATCATTCCGGAAAGAAACACTGCCGCATATCGCAAAAAAATTGGAAGGAACAGAAAAGAAGGAATACACCGGAATTTCTGACACGGAACTGGATATTGAAAAGATCCAACAGGCTGTCAAGCAGTTTTCCGCGGAGGTGGCAGAATGAATCCGCTGATGCTTTTTCTCTTTTGTTTTCTGGCAATTTCATTCTCGCTGATCCTGGTCCAGAAAGACCTGACCAAGTGGCAGAAGTTATCTCTGATCGCCAATCCGGCACTTCTGGCTCTTTGTGTTCTTCTGCTGTTGGAAAAAAGCAGAAACGACCGGGAATATGCGGCAGATATCGCCCCGGTGATCAATGTTTCCATTGACCTTCTGAAAAATCCCGGCTCGCCGGAAGCCAAAAAAGCAGCAGAACAGCTCCGTTCTTTTTCCAATGACCCGGCAGATCAAAACTGGAAAAAACTGGCGGATGAACTGAAAAAACTTGTTCCGGAAGAAAAAAACGATGAAAAAAATTAAAAATCGGCATATTCCGGCTTGATTATTTTCTCCTTCTGCGCTATTGTACACGAAGTCCCCACTGTAGAATAATATATATTAAATATAATGCGAAGGAGTTTTTGCAGGATGAAACGCAGACCCCAACTACTTGCAGCAGCCTCTCTGTTGCTGCTCGCCGGTGCGGCACTTTTTGCCCAGGAACCGGCATCACAAAAAACACCAATTGCCAATTTCGGGATCACACCGCCGGAAGCCGGGATCATCAAAGGCTGGGCGCCCGCCGTGATCCGCACCGGATCTGCCACGAAACTGGACAACGGTCCTTTCGGGGCAAAAGCATTGAAATTTGATGGTTCCGATGCCGCCGCCTGTATCATGGATTATGCCGCGACAGCAAACCGGATCAAGGATGCAAAAGTGGTCACTGTTTCTCTGGCACTCCGTCTGGATGCCACGACCGCCGGTGTTATCAAACCCGGTTTCGGCTTGCAGGTCGAAAACGGTATTCTTTCTTTCACGGACGGTAAAACGTTCAAGATCTCAGCAACGGAAAAAATGGTTCCGAACCGTTGGTATCAGGTCGCAGTCATCTGTTCTCAGACAGAAGTCAAACTCTATCTGGACGGGTTGATCAATGCGTTTTCTTCGATCAAGCCGACCGGGAATGTGCTTTCCTGGTTCAATCCGGAAGGTAAATTCGGAAAATTCAATGGTGCTCTGGCATCCATTCAGATCTGGGACAGAGCCGTGAGCGATAACGAGATCCGGCGTATTGCAACGGACTCCAAGGGGCTGGATGTATTGGTCAACGATATCGAAACGGCAAAAAAAGATGTCCGTTCCGCCGCGGTGATCTCTTATCTGGATTCCACCATTGACCAGATCAGCAAAATCAAAAACACCCGCAAAACTTCTGTTTACAATCAGCAGTATGCGGCAAGCATCGGCATGACTGCCCTGAAGCTTGCCCGTGCCGATGTCCTTTTCCGCACAACCTCGCTGGCAAAGACTCCGTTCACGATCCTGCAGGTGCAGACGACTTCCCGGCAGATGCGCAGTCCGGAAAAATTCCCGGAAGATCCCCAGTACACCGGCAATATC
Source organism: Lentisphaeria bacterium (assembly GCA_017623265.1). GTDB lineage: Bacteria > Verrucomicrobiota > Lentisphaeria > Victivallales > UBA1829 > SIG77. Next base: position 13,471 of record JAGAPM010000152.1, read on the forward strand.
CGGATCGCTGCTGCGATCGGCGAGTATGAACCGGCAGCATTTCTGGTCTACGGCTACAAAACGCTGCCCGGATTTTCCATCTCCATTTCCGATTTCACGAATGAAAAGGGCGATGTTCTTCCCCGGTCGATCGTGGATCAGAAACTGGTAGCATATCTCCCCCGCAATGGTTGGAATGCGATCTATTACAGCAATGTACAGCAGAATGTGCCGGATCTGCTGGTCAACAGCGAAGCTACCTGCACACTTGCCCCCGGAGTCTCCATGCCGGATGCCGATGCAAAAACGATCCAGCCGGTCACGATCACTCCGAATGAGGCAAAACATTTCTGGTTTACGGTGAAGGTCCCGCAGGACGCAAAACCGGGATTGTATCAGGCAACGGCAACGGCACAGTCCGAAGGCGCTGTCATCGGAAAATTCCCCATCCTGCTCCGGGTCTATCCCTTCACGCTGCCGGCGCCGAAAACAAACTATGACAGATCCCGCGACTATATGGCAATCGTTGTCGGTGAAACGACCGATCTGAAAACCGGTGGCGAAGTCAGACACAAAGCGAACCTGCAGAATGCCGTGGCGCACAACATCAACTATCCGGTCATTCAGGCGGCAGGCGCAAATGATCTGGAAAAGGATCTGAAGATCCGCAAAGAACTGGGCATGGACCTGAAAGATTCCATCATCGCTCTTTATCCGGATAACGGCACGCTGATGACTGCTCCGGACAAGGCCAGCGCCATGCCCGCCGGGCAGGATCCCTATGCGGCGGCTGCCGATGCGCTTGCAAAATTCAAAAAAGTTGCCGGTCATACGGATCTCTATTTCTACGGTGCAAACGCCAGTCTGCTCGGCAGCGATGAAGCCGCAGCAAAAATCTGGCTCGATATGGTCAGAAAAGGAGCAAAAGTCATCACCACCGGTAACTCGGAAGATGCCTATACGCTGCCGATCCTGAACCTGCTTCATGCCCGTGCGTACAGCCCCAGCTATCTCGAAGCCGAAAAATGGCATGCCATGCAGGGACGCCTCATCTCCTGCGGCAAACAGTTGGTCGTCTTCAATCCGGATATCATGCGCCGGTTCTTCGGGGTCACCCTTTACCGCGAAAATCACGATGGTTTCTTCCTGGCAAGTTTCTCCGGAAATCCCAATGTCTGGACGCAGGACCGAACCGGTATTTACCACAGACAGAACCTCAGCTATCCCACAGCCTCCGGAAATCCGGTCAACACCATCGCTTACGAAGCACTCCGGGAAGGTCTGGATGATGTCCGCTACCTCACGCTGTTGCGTATGTTGGTGGATCAGGCATTCGATTCCGGCAACCAGGATGCAATCTATGCCGCTAAAAAAGCGGTCAGTATTTTTGAACAACTCAATACCGGAAGAATCAATTTGGATCTGATGAGAATGGAAGTGGCAGACAGAATCCTGCATATTATGAGCTACCTCGGAAAGGATGCAAAATAAGATGAAAAAATATATGTTCAAATCTCTGATCCTCGTCGGGGCCCTCACTCTGGGCGCAACCGCTTTTGCTGAAAATGCACCCCTCATTGTCCGCACTACGATCAACAAAAACCTTTACGATCTCCAGACGGCGGAAAAACGCTTCAAGGAAGGCGATCCCTCCATTATCAAACTGATCCCCATGACCGAAGAACAGCTGCAGATCACAACCAGAGTTCCGGATGCCAACCGCCTCACCTGGAGAGCTGTCAAGGCACAGAAAGATGATTACCAGTATACGCTGGATTCTGCCGCTGATCAGGCAGAAAAAGAAGCAGAAAAGGAAAAAGAAGGTGGTGACGCCGCAGAAGTGAAAGAAGAAACTCCGGATACCGCCGGCGACTCCGGCAAGGCAGGCGATGTTTCCTTCTATGTTCTCTCCAGCGCCAACGGCTTGAGTTTTGTATTCCGCTCCACTTCTCTGGAAAATGGAAAATATGAGATCATCCTGAAGCCAACCACCCCCGGCAGATTTTCCGGTGGCGAAGTCCACTTCATGTTTGAACAGAGCAGTCATATCTGGAGTACCACGATCCTTGGTCCCTCCTGCATGCCGCTCAACAGCAACCCGGTTGCCTGCGGGTTCCGCCCTGAACACAGAAGAGCGGCAGACGGCGCCATGTTGACCCGTATTTCCCTCTCCTGGGAAACGGTCTACAGGATCCTGGGTGAACTGCCCATGATCGGCGGTCACCCCTCCGTTTGGGAATTTTCGGTTTTCCGTTGGGCAAAGAGCGGCTGCAGCACGCTCCGCAGCACCCCCAGAGATCCGGATGCACAGACTTATCTCTTTGTTCCGGCTCTTTCTGATGAAGCAATCGATGGGCTGAAAGCGGGATATGCCAGAGATGGCGTGGACCGCTTCTTCCATGATGACCCCAAAAAGGGAAATCCCACAAAAAATTATTTCGGCGGAGTCAAAGGCTATACCGGCGATCTGCATCTCTGGCGGGAACGGGTCGGGATCGAACCCAGACTGGCTTATCCGCTGTCAACTGCGGAGTATTTCCTCGGCACGATGCCGCGACGCGTGGCAAAGCCGGATCTCTCAGATCCCGAAAAAACAAAGGAAATGAACTTCCGTATCACGGAATATATGGAAGACATGACCTACTACGGCAAGGATCTGAAGGATCGTGCCGGTTATACCTCGCTCATTGATGAACTGACCAGACTGGAAATCGACCGGTACATCGATCCTTCTATCGGCTACTGGGAACTGCAGTGGGAAGCGATCCAGAACAAGACCTTCTCCAATCCCTTCCCCGCACCATTTATTCCCCCTGTAAAGGAAAATTAAGGCAATGCACCAAAAACAAAGCAAAGAACTGTAGATCCTTCTGACGGCAGTTTTTGTTGCCACTGCAGTTCTTTGTACCGTTTTTGAAGCACTTTATTGGGCGCCGGAACGGTTTGTCATCTCAAGACACACCGTCCGGCTCAAAAACTGGCATTCCGAACACAATGGACTGAAGCTGGCTGTGATCAGCGATATTCACCTGAAGAAAAATGCCGCTGATGTCAGACGCCTCCGGACGATCGTTCAGGCAATCAACGCAGAAAATCCGGACCTTATCCTGCTGCTGGGTGATTTTCTCGGAGATGTGGATGATTGGCAGATGCAGAATGCCCCGGCAGAGCAGATCGCCGGAATTTTGCAGGAGTTGGAAGCCAAACACGGTGTCTTTGCCGTTCTGGGAAATCACGACTGGTGGCTGAACGGAGAGGGGATCCGGGATGCGCTGAAAGAGGTCGGGATCCAGGTTCTGGAAAATGAGCTGATCTCCGTTCTGATCAACAAAATGCCCCTCAATATTATCGGGCTTCCGGATGCCGGCACGCGAAGGAACATGGTTGATTTCTCAAAAATCCCATCAACAGCGATCCCCGCAATTGTCATGGCACATGATCCGGATTCCTTTAATGATCCGGAGCTTCCTTACAAACACGAATTGACGCTGTGCGGACATACCCACGGCGGACAGGTCAAACTTCCACTTGTCGGGGCGGTTACGGCGGCATCCGATATGCTCAGTCCCTATACCGAGGGTTGGTATTCTCAAGGGAACAGAAAACTTTTTGTCACGCGCGGAGTCGGAACAAGTCTTGTCAAGATCCGTTACCGTTGCGCTCCGGAAGTCGTAATGCTGACAGTCAGCAAAGACGAGTGATTTTTTCAAATCAACCGGCTTTTCAGCGGTTCGATCACATCCTTCAAATCTCCGGCCCCGATAACGGCGATCAGGTCTCCCTTCTGCAATTCACCGGCAATGCTTTGTGCGATCGCATCCCAGTTTCCGGAAACAGCCTTTGCCTTTGAACCGGTTGCTGCTGCAAGATCAGAAGAATTATATTTCCCGGATGCAGTCCATGCGGCGAAGACCGGTGTCACAAAAACCCGGTCTGCCAGCCTTAAAATTTCCGCAAAATCCGTAAAATACCGTTCCAAACGCGCATACCGGTGCGGTTGAAACAGTACGATCAGCCGCCGGTCTGGAAAAATTTCCCGGAAGGCAGTCAGACTCGCCCGCAATTCGGTGGGATGGTGGGCATAGTCCTCCATGATGGTGAAATCATCATTCTTGAAACGCAGACTCATCCGCCGTTCCACGCCGGGAAAACGGGAGAGGATGGCTGCTGCCTGCACTGGGTCCAGCCCGATCGCTTTCGCAGCAGCAAGTGCAGTGATCGCATTCAGTTTCTGCCACGCCCCCCAACCGGCAAGCGTATCCGGATCGAAAAGGGAAAGTTCATCCTGATGGGTGAAAAGATCCGGATCAAGCCGCTGGGCGTTCGGGTGATCGGCGAACAGCGCATCGGTCCGGGGCGAACCAACATAGATCAACGTTTCTGCCTGACGGGCGTATTGCTGAAAATTGGCGTAGAGCTGTTCCGCGCCACCGACACTCCAGGCATGGTCGTCCTCCACATTTGTCACGATCCCGACATGGGAAAACATTGCCGTATGGGTACCGTCGCTCTCGTCCACTTCCGTTACAAACAAATCATTCCCCTGCCCTGCCTCACCGTTGCGTCCATCCTCTCCGGTCAGAAAACCACCCACAAGATAGCCCGGCTGCAGCCCTGCCTCGCGGAACAGATACGCAAGAAGTCCGGAAACACTCGTCTTTCCGTGGGAACCACTTACGGAAACGACCCGGCGGTACAGCGTTGCAAGGACCGCCAAGGCATTCCCCCGCCGCAGCAGCACCGCATTGGATCGGGCGGATGCAGCAGCCAGTTCCGGATTCTCCGGAGTCGCCGCACTGGTATGGATCAAAAGAAGTTCTTTCTCCGGTGACGGCAGATTATCGGCGCTGTGCCCTTGATAAATATCTGCTCCGGCAGCCCGCAACGCCTCCGTTCCGGGCGTGGCAAGGAGATCGGAACCGGAAACACGGAAGCCGTTTTTCAAAAAAATCTGCGCCAGCGGGAGTGTACCGACCCCCGCAACACCAACGCAATGGATCTGCCCCCGCTCGCCGCGAAAACGTTCAAGATCAAAATTTTTCATCACGGTTATGCCGGAGTAATTGTGCTTTCACCCGCCGGAACTGCGTAAGACTTGTCGTTAAAGATCAGCGTGTACGGCGCATTGGAAACGGTGTGGATCACGCCATCTTTGTACACCACATCCGTCACCACATCCCCGAAGGTGTAGTTACGGATCCCGATCGCTCCTTTGAC
>JAGAPM010000153.1 GCA_017623265.1 Lentisphaeria bacterium
AAAAGCTCGCAGAAACATGTAGCTTGATCCCCGCAGATGGTACGGTCATTGAAGGATCTGCGGTCAAGATCACGCCGAAAGTCTATCCCACCCGGATCGTGGTGCAGATCCGGGAGGATATGCAGGAAAAACCGATCATCCTGAACTTTCAGTCCATCCAGCAGACTTATGAAAAACCGGAGTTCAAGGAGGTTGCGGAACTGAAGGACGGCAAACTGGTCAAACAGGTCAAGCCGGTCAAGACTGTGGTTCGTATTCCGGACAGCGGTATGGCAGTCAGCTGCCCGGCGTTGGGCAGATTTGCGTTGAATATCTTTACTTTGCCGAAACTCCAGTGGCGTTTTGAAGAATTTGAAAAGCGCCGGATCGGAGCAAATCTGGAAAAGTACGGCAGACCCGCCTCGGAAGCCGGATTTATCATTGAAGTAAAAGAACATGAACTCTGGATCAACGGCAATTTTGTCAGAATCCTTCCCATGAAGGGCAAAGTTACATCCATGAAAGTTTTTGCGGGCGGACCTGCTGTCGCAGAGAAAGTGACTGCAGATCAGGCACTGGTTGTCCGGGACGAAAAAGCGGGCGTACAGACTGTTCCTGCTTTTGTGGATTTTGCCACCGGTGAACGCAAAGGCTTCCCCGTTGCCCGCTGTGAAGAAAATCTCGGCTCCTTCTATCTGGAGTGTGACGGCTATCTCTCCCGCTCCGCTTTTGAAGCCATGAACAATGCTTATCACCGCCGCGTCCCCAATGCCCAGTACAACAAAGCGGTCATCACTTACTCGCTGGATGGTGCAACAGACCGGACCACGGATTTGACACTACGGCTGACCCGTTTCTGGGACAACGGCGGACGCGCCCCCACTGCTATGGCGGAACCCACCGTTACGCTTCCCCGTACGGAACCCGGCAAACTGCAGACTGTTACGCTGGATATTCCCATCGGCAGGATCCAGGATGTGGTCTTCATGGAAAACGCCGGCTACATCGATGTGGAAGTTCTGGGCGGTATGTATGAAAAGGATAATTACTATATTTCCCGCGCTAACAAGCCCGCTCTGAAGAAGTCGGACGTGCGCGTACACAAGATCGAACTCATCAAGAGCCCTGTCTCCCTCTACGTGAAAAACGGCAATATCGGCAACATGTTCTATCCGGACGAAACGCCGTCTGTTACAGCCGAACTGGTTGCGATCAAGCCTGCGGATGCCCGTCTGGTCTGGACCGTGAAGGATCTGGATGGCAATGTGGTGGAACGGACGGAAGACCAGCTCTCCTTCTCTGTCGCCGGGGAAAAGAAAGAAGTGAAACACGTCTTTAAAGCCCGTGCGATCGGTCACTACACCTACACCGCCGAATTGATCACGGAGGAAGGCTCCTTCCTGAGCAAAAAAGATGTGACGCAGGTCGTCTTTGACGGTGCTTACTGCTGTATGCCCGCCGATACCCGCAAAGCCGGCTGCGAATCGCCGTATTTTGTGTGGAACTTTGGCGGTGCTCACGGAACCCCGAAGGATGCCGCAATCTGGAGTCAGATCTTGAAACGGCAGGGGATCCGCCGTGCCCATACCGGTAAATATTCCGAAAAGGATATGAAAGAACAGTTCGATACGGTCCTCACCCTCGGTCAGTTCCCCTATGTCCGTGCCCGCGGCGCAACGAAGAAGGAACGTCTGGCGAATCTGGAAAAGACCATGCGTGATCTGGTGAAAAAGTATCCTTCCTGTAATGTTGCGATCATCTTCCACGAAAGCGGCGGCGGTCCGATGCCGATGGAGCTGCTCGGCGGCAAAACGGAACTGACGGAAGAGCAGATTGCCCGGGATAAAGCCCGCGCAGAAACTGCCCTTGAACTGGCGCAGATGTGGCGCAAAGTCAAGCCCGGCATCCGTCTGGTCATCGGCAACAGCGGCGAAGCGATCGGACTCCTTGCCCAGCTCTTCCGTCAGAAATATCCCCGGGAGCTGATCGATGCCATGGGGGAAGAATCAGTTGGTATGACCATGCCGCCCGAACGCGCAGTTGCCTATTCTTACTGGCAACTGTGGAAGCTGGCGCAGATCTATGGATACAAAGAGCTTATGCCGGATGCCTGCTACGAGTGGAAGAGCCGTGTCAACCGCCACTTTACGCCACGTCAGCACGGCGCACTGCGGGTGCGGGACAGCCTCATTGCACATGTCTGGGAAAACCAGCTGATCCCCGTGATGGGCATTTCTGAAATGGCGAACAGCTATTACAATACCATCTGGGGCGATGATGTCCTCTCCCGTTATCCGCTCCTGCAGCCGCATCCCGCTCTCATGGCAAACGCTACGCTGACTCAGGTGTTGGACTGCGCCAAATATACCCGTATGATCCCCACCGGTTCCCCCACTGTCTATGTGGTGGAATTCAAGCGCGGCAACGAGTATATTTACACCTGCTGGACCGCACGCGGCAATGTGAAGGCGGCGATGGACTTCGGCAAGGGTGCAAAGATCAATGTCACCGACTGCTTCGGACGCCCCGGCAAGTTCGCCAACAAGTTCGAGATCACCGAAGAACCGGTCTATCTCACTACGGATAAACAGATCCGGAGCGTGGCTGCCGAACAGACCAGAACCTATCCCAACGAACCGGCTGTCGGATTTACGGTCGCTGCTGCAATGGATAATGCTGCCGACTGGAAACTGGTGACAGGCGAGGATAAGCGTATCCATGTTCCGATGAATCCCACTTATCTCGGTGTCTTCCGGCCCGGCAAGTTTGAGGTCAGTACCGTAAAGGATGAGACGATGGGATCCTGTATTCAGGTCAAACTCGTTCCGGAAGGTGACTGCCCTGAACTCATGCGCGAATACGGCTTCCTCCGCCTGGATAAAGCCATTGAGATCCCCGGAAAACCCGATACCATCGGGCTTCAGGTCAAGGGCAACTCCAGCTGGGGTAAGATCTATCTGGAACTGGAAGATGCCGATGGCGAAATCTGGCTTTCCGGCGGTACCGGCGGCTACGGTTGCGTGGTCTATGACTGGTCCGAACAGATGGGGATCAACTTCGATGGCTGGCACTTCCTCCGGTTCCCCCTGACGAAAAATTCCTACGTCAAGAACTGGGGTCCCGGCGAAAATGAATGGCAGTGGCAGAGCCACAAGACCGGCGATGGCAAGATCACATACCCGGTCAAGGTCAAAGGCGTCGGTTTTGCCCTCGGCAGAAAGACCCTGAACCTGCGGAATATGGAAGACGTGAAAGACCTTTCCATCCGCTTTAAGGATTTCTCCG
>JAGAPM010000154.1 GCA_017623265.1 Lentisphaeria bacterium
CATGTCAGCAGGATCCAGCGCTTTTGCCGAACCGCCCCGGGGGTTGCGGGTGAAAAATTGGAAGGTATCCGCCCCGATGCTCAAAGCATCCTGCGCCATTTTCCGGTAACCGCCGGAAGCGGAAAGGTGACAGCCGATGTGCATATTATGATCTCACCAGTGAAACAATATCTTTCACATCCGCCCACTCGGAATCGGGGTCATTGGTGATGTAGCGGATCTTGTCTTCAAACTGTTCCCAAAGGCGGTCATAATCCAGCGTTTCGTAGCTGTGACCCCAGAAATAGAACACGCCGGTGGCTTTGGCGGCTTCGTACTTCTGATAGAACGCACCATTCATGAAGTGACAGTTGGTCGCCATTGCCATGGTGTCTTTGCACTTGGTAACATCGTCCGTATATTCCGTGGTTCTGCCGTAAGTGAAACCGGCTTCGTGCATGAGTTTGCAGGTGGATTCCGTATATCTGCCGCAGGGCCACGCAAAACCGGGACATTCCTTTTCGAAGAGATCTTCCAGATATTTTTTCGCATCCACAGCGGCTTTGATAAATTCTTCATCCGGAATGGTTCCGGCGTTTTCGTGACGCATACAGTGGGAAGCGACTTCAAATCCGCCGTACACCTCTTTCAGCTCGTTCAGACCGACTTTTCCGCAGCGGAACCCCATATGGTTCCAACTGTTCGGAAAAGGATCGTGATTCCATGTGGAAACACCCCGTTCCGGCTTCATCAACCCGATATTCAGGTTGAAAGTGGCTTTGGCGTTGTACTTCTTGAGAATTTCAATGAGACGAATGTCCGTAATCACACCGTCGTCCCAGCACTGAACAACCTTCATTTTTGCCATGGCATTTATCCTTAATATTACTCACATTTATGCATCGGTTTCAGGAAAAAGTTTCCGGAATGCTTCGCAGATCTCCCGGATGGATTCGTTGGCGTGGTACGGATGCACTTCGCTCTGAATACACTGCAAACGCGGCGCCTGTTTAAGCAGGGAAATGATATGATCCCAGTTCACATTGCCTTTGCCGGGGATCTTGTGATCATCCCACTGTCCCATATTGTCGTGTACATGACAGTTCACCACGTTGGGCAAGAGTTTTTCCAGAATGTGGTCATCCCACGGAACGGGGATGCCGACTTTCGCAAAGGCTCTGCCCGCATTGCTGTCTTCATAAAGTCTGCCTTTATCCATTTCATTGGCGTGACCGGCATCGTAACAGAATCCCAGTGCCCCGGTGGGGAATTTTTCTTTGATCGCATTGAGGAAATCGGGCGTATTGGTCTGGAACCAGATATTTTCCATGCAGTATGTGATCCCCAATTCCTCGGCGGTAGGCAGCACCAGATCCAGCATGGCGCAGACATTATCCATATTCTGCTGCAAGCTGCACTGTTCCGGCGTAAACCAGCTGTTGTTGCCGCTGTGTACCGTGAGAGTCTTCACGCCCATGTATGCCGTCATTTCCATGACCAGTTTCTGATATTTTGCCATGATCCGGCGTCGGGCGGGGGAGACGGGTGCATTCAGGTTGAGTTCGTTTTCATACGGCACATGGGCGTCCACGAATGTCAAGCCTTCGTCTGCCATTTCCCGCTGCATCCGTTCCAGATTGGTCATATTGTGAAGACACTGGCGGATCAGACCGGCAGTATAGACCAGATGTTTTGCACCGTTTGCCGCAAATTCGTGCATGATCCGGGGACGCATTTTTTCGCTGACTTCTTCAAAGTCATAGAGATAGGTAACAGGAACGGGGTACATTTTTTCCTCTTGAATTTTTGTTTGGTAATGATCTTTCTCCTTTAAAATACCGTTTCTCCTGCTTTTTTTCAAGGGAAAAGAAGAAAAATTGCTTTTGATTTTTGCGGGGGTCGCATTTATTTCAGCAGGAATTCAAAGTCTTCCAGCGTCATGCCGCCGAGGGCTGCGGCAGAATCTTCCACCAGCGCACCGAAAAGATCCTGTTTCTTCTTCTGGAGAGACAGGACTTTTTCTTCCACGGAGCCGCGGACAAAGAGTTTGAAACAGGTCACATTCCGGGTCTGCCCGATCCGGTGTGAACGGTCCATTGCCTGCGCTTCAGCGGCAGGATTCCACCAGGGATCGTACAGGATCACGGTATCGGCAGTGGTCAGGTTCAGCCCCAGACCGCCCGCTTTCAGGCTGAGCAGAAATACGGGGATATCCGGAGAGTTGTTGAAGGCATCCACCCGCTCCATACGGTCCTTCGTGGAGCCGTCCAGATATTCATAGGGGATCCCGGCAGATTCCAACCAGGTGCGTATAATTTTGAGCATACTCGTAAACTGACTGAACACCAGCACCTTGCGACCGCTGTCCAGACTTTCCAACAGGAGTTCCTGCAACAGTTCGAACTTGGCGGAGCGGTGATTTTCACCCAGCAATGCGGGATCGCAGCAGATTTGCCGCAGACGCAGGAGGGCAGTCAGCATTTCCATGCGGCTGCCGCCGTTTTTCAGATCGGAACAGCGTTGACGCGCCTCCGCTTCGTACTTCCGGTAGAGTTCCAGTTGTCCGTTATCCATATCGCAATACAGCGCCTGCTCTAATTTTCCGGGCAGTTCGGCACAGACATCGCTCTTTTTCCGGCGCAGGATGAAGGGTGCAATAATACGGGAAAGCTCTTTGCCCAGTTCGTGATTTTTTGCAATATCTGCATACCTGGCACGGAATGCGCGGAGCGAACCGAGCAGACCGGGGTGCAGAAAATCGAAGATACTCCACAAGTCTTCGGCACTGTTTTCCAACGGTGTACCGGTCAGCACGACCTTGTGATCCGCCGAGATCTCTTTACAGGTCTGGGCATTGATACTGCTGGTGTTCTTGATGTGCTGGGCTTCATCCAATATCAGATAACGAAAATGGAAGGTGCGCAATGTTTCCGCATCCCGTTTTGCCAGTGCGTATGAACAGAGACAGATGTCCGCCGCCATGGCATTTTTCCACAGTTCCTTCCGGTCCGGTCCGGCAATGGTCACGACTCGCAGGGACGGCGCAAACTTCCGGATCTCCCGCTCCCAGTTATCCACCAGACTGGTGGGAGCCACGATGAGGGCAGGCA
>JAGAPM010000019.1 GCA_017623265.1 Lentisphaeria bacterium
ATTTTTTCCGTTTTCTGCTTGAAAAACCATCTAACAGCATTACATTAACATATCATCTTAACCAAGCAGGAGGCTTTTATGACAAAACTGAAATATGTTCTGGTCGGCACAGGCAGCCGTTGCGGCATGTACATCGACGCATTGAGCGACCGGTTCAAGGAATACGGCGAGCTTCTGGCGATTTGCGATACCAACAGCACGCGGATGAAGTTCTGGGCGGACCGTATTGAAGCGAAATACAACATGCCCCGTCCGGCGATGTACAAGGCTGCGGACTTTGAAAAAATGATCACGGAGCAACAGCCGGATAAAGTCATAGTGACGAGTATGGACCGCACGCACCATCTTTACATCTGCAAAGCGATGGAGCTGGGCTGCGATGTCATTACAGAAAAGCCCATGACGGTGGATGCGGAAAAATGCCAGCAGATCATCGACACGAAAAAGCGTACGGGGAAAAATGTCACGGTCACGTTCAACTACCGTTATTCTCCCCGCAACACGAAGATCAAAGAAGTGCTGAAATCGGGGATCGCGGGCACCATTACCAGTGTTACGTTTGAATGGCTGCTGGATACCAGTCACGGTGCGGACTACTTCCGCCGCTGGCACCGCTGCAAGAACAATTCCGGCGGTCTGCTGGTCCACAAATCCACGCACCATTTTGACCTGATGAACTGGTGGCTGGACTCCATGCCGGAAACAGTCTTTGCCATGGGCGATTTGAAATTTTACGGGAAAGAAAATGCGGAAAAGCGTGGAGTCACGGAATTTTATTCCCGTTCCCGTGGCAGCGAACTGGCGGAGAAAGATCCCTTTGCCATCAAGATCCGGGATACGGATGAAATTCTGCAGGGGCTGTACTACAATGCAGAACATGAAGACAGCTACTACCGCGATCAGAGCGTGTTCAGCGACGGCATCTCTATTGAAGACAATATGAATGTGATGGTCCGTTACAAGAATAAAGTCACGATGAACTATTGTCTTTACGCCCATGCTCCGTGGGAAGGCTACCGGGTCTGCTTCAACGGCACCAACGGGCGTCTGGAATTCAATGTGGTGGAAAACAGCTATGTTTCCGGCGGACATGAAGACTTCAATCAGCCGGGGATGCGCGAGCTGGAACATCCGAAAGCCAGTCTTGTGCCGGAAATTATTTTCCAGCCGCTGTGGGGCAAACCCCGTGTCATCACATACGAACAGAATGATAAAGGCGGACACGGCGGCGGTGACGTACGCCTTCTCCACCATGTCTTTGTTGGTGCGGAAGACGACCCGCTGGGACATGCCGCCGGCTATCTTGACGGAGCAAAATCCATTCTGACGGGGATTGCGGCGAACCAGGCCATCAAAACCGGACTTCCCGTCAAAGTGGCAGATCTGGTCCAGTTCTGAACCGGCTCCATTTTCCTCAAAAAAAAACAAAAATGCGAAGCGCAGCGGTCAAAGGCTGAACTTCGCATTTTTTTGTATTGAACTTCTGTTTTACAAACCGTTTTGTCTGCGGCAGGCGCGGATGGTGTTTTTCATCAGCATGGCAATGGTCATGGGACCGACGCCACCGGGGACAGGTGTGATCTTTGCAGCTTTGGGAGCGACTTCATCGAACGCCACATCGCCCACCAGTTTGAAGCCGGTCTTTGCGTTTTCACAGGGAACGCGATTGATCCCGACGTCCACCACGACCACGCCCTCGCTGACCATATCCCCCTTCAGAAATTCGGGCTTGCCGATGGCGGCAATGATGATATCGGCACGGCGGGTATAGTCTGCAAGATCTTTCGTTTTGGAGTGGCATACAGTTACTGTGGCATCCCCGGTCACGCCTTTGCCCATGAGCAGCGCCGCCATAGGCTTGCCAACGATATTGGATCTGCCCAGCACCACCACATTTTTTCCGGCGGTACTGATCCCGGACCGTTCCAACAGGACCGTGACACCCCACGGCGTACAGGGCAGAAAACCATCCCGTTCGCCCATGAGGACACGCCCGACGTTCTGCGCATGGAAGCAGTCCACATCCTTCTCCGGATCGATCGCTTCCACGATCGCTTTTTCATTGATATGTTTCGGCGGGGGCGACTGGACCAGGATCCCGTGGATGGAGGCATCTTTATTCAGACGGTCCACCACAGCCAGCAATTCTTCCTGCGTAGTCTCTTTTGGCAACACGATCTTTTCGGAACGGATACCCAATTCCACGCACATTTTTGCCTTTCTTGACACATAGACCTGAGAAGCGGGATCTTCGCCCACCAGGATCACAGCCAAAGCCGGTTCGATGCCGTGTTTTTCTTTCAGTTCAGCCACTTCCGAAGCGGTTTCCGCATTGACACTTGCAGAAATCGTTTTGCCGTCTATCAGTTTTTCTTCAGGGATCATAAATTTCTCCAATCCTGTCTGTACAAAAATTATTTTTTCAGCATTTTATTCAGCTCGATATCCAGCGCTCTCAGATCACGGTTGATCTTTTTGGCTTCTTCCGTGCTTTCGATGAGGAGCGTCATTTCTGCAGAGATCTCCTTCATGCGTTCTGCCTCGGGCAGACGATCCATCCGGATAACCCGGCGCATGGTATTGCGCAGTTCTTTCTGCAGAGCGATACGCCGGGCGGGGATCTCCGCCAGATCCTTCTGCAGCTGTTTGATCTCGATCTGCAGTTTTTCTGCTGTTTTGTACCCCTCGGACGCCACTTTGGCATCCGAGGATTTCACGGCATCCCGTGCGGCGGCAAGTTGTTTTTCCCGGTCCGCCAGAGTCCGGGGCAGGACCTGTGCTTCCTTCTCCAGCAGATCGATCCGGTTCCGGACAGTTTTGACCGCATCTTTTGCAGCGATCTTTTTCCCCAGTTCCACCAGACAGGAATCAAATTCAGCCTGCAGTTTTCCCAGTTCCGCATTTTCCCGGACCAGTTTCTTTTTCAAGGCGCCCAGTTCTGCGACAACAGCACTGCGTTTCTGCAGCAACTCCTTCGCTTTTGCCGGATCAGTATATTTTGCCGGATCTTTCCCGGCACGGTAGACTTTGGCAAAGACATATTCCGACTTCATTTTCTGCGTCTGTGCCGACAGAGGCAGCAGCAGGAGAAGTCCGGCGATAATCAGGATGATTTTTTTCGACATGGTAACAACAGCCTTTCCCGGTTAAAATATTTCATGCAACCGGTATTAAATATAGTTACAAAACAGAAAAAATCAAACTCTTTTTGCTCTTTTATTTTAAAAATGCGTTTCCGATGTTATATTATGCACAGAACAATCAGCCCCGGAGAAGGAACTGTATGTCATATTTTGCATTGATTGATTACAAGATGGGAAATCTTTCCAGCGTAAACAAAGCACTGGAAAGCGCCGGTGCCTCCGTCCGGATTGTCACGACACCGGCAGAAGCACAGGACGCCTGCGCTCTTGTACTGCCCGGTGTAGGCAGTTTCGGCGATGCCATGGCGAATCTGAACGCAGCGGGTTGGAGTGATTTTATCCGGAACTGGATCGCAGCGGACCGCCCCTTTCTGGGCATCTGCCTCGGCATGCAGATGCTGCTGGAGACAAGCGAAGAATCGCCCGGCGTACCGGGGCTCGGTATTTTTTCCGGAGCAGTACGCCGTTTTCCCGATCTTCCGGGCATGAAAGTCCCGCACATGGGGTGGAATACGGTACGCGGAACCGGAAATTCTCCGTTTTTCTCTCCGGAGGAAGAGGAACATTTTTATTTTGTTCATTCATTCTTTATTGATCCTGCTGACCGGACACTTTCTGCAGCAGAGACGGACTATATCCACCCCTTCCCCTGCGCCATTGCCCGGGGCAGATTGCTGGCGACTCAGTTTCATCCGGAGAAGAGTCAGCGGGCGGGTCTGGAGTTATTGAAAAAATTTGTACTTAACATAACAGCATAGGAAAAAAATATGAAGATCATTCCTGCAATTGACATCCGCGGCGGCAACTGTGTCCGTCTGTTTCAGGGCGATTACGCGAAGGAAACCGTTTACGGAACCGATCCGGCAGCACAGGCGAAAGCATGGCAGGACGCCGGTGCGGAGATCATTCATCTGGTGGACCTGGATGGAGCCAAGGCGGGACATCCGGTCAATCTGGAAGCCATTGAAGCGATCTGCAAAAATGTGACGGTCCCCTGCGAACTGGGCGGCGGCATCCGTACGGTGGAAGATGCCAGAAAAGTGCTGGATCTGGGTATTTCCCGGGTGATCCTCGGCACTGTTGCCTGCGATGACCCGAAACTGGCAGAAACCTTCATCGAACAATTCGGGACGGAAAAAATCGTGGTTGGGATCGATGCAAAGGATGGTAAGGTTGCGACCCGCGGCTGGATCGAAACCAGCACGACCGATGCCTTTGAACTGGCAGAAAAACTTTATCGTTCCGGCGTTTCCCGGATCATCTATACCGATATTGCAACGGACGGAGCGCTGTGCGGCCCCAACCTCAAAAGCGTGGCGAATCTGTGTGATCTGATCCCGGGGTGCAACGTGATCGCATCCGGCGGCGTCTCTTCTGCAAAAGATATTGCCAACCTGAATGCACTGGGCAAAGCAAATCTGGAAGGTGCGATCGTGGGCAAGGCGCTCTACGACGGTCGCGTGACCTTTGCCGATCTGGACACCGCAACGCAAGCATGATACAGCATACAAGGAGTGTACACCATGGCTGAAACATCTTTCAATCCGTTCCCGAATGATTCATACGATACCCCTGCCGACACCCGGAAATCCATCTGGGAATATCTGCTGCTGGGAACACGGCTTTCATTTTATATCCGTAACTTTTTTGTCTTCTGCCGGTCCGGTTATCTGGCAAAGCATACGGAATTCACAGCGGAGACTCAGACACTTTATTCCTACAAAAACCTGAAGATCACGGAAAGCTGCGGCGGCAAGATCCACCTGCGGGGACTGGATAACATCAATAAGGTCAACGGTCCGGCAGTGATCATTGCCAACCACATGAGTCTTCTGGAAACGGCGGTAATCCATGCGTTTCTGCGTCCGCGGAAAGATTTCTGTTTTGTGATCAAGCAGTCGTTGCTGGATGTGCCGTTCTTCGGGAATATCATGCGCAAACTCGGCTGTATTGCGGTCACCCGTCAAAACCCGCGGGATGATTTCAAAGTTGTCATGAGCGAAGGAGCCAAACGGCTTGCTGAAGGCAAGACCGTGATCATTTTCCCGCAGCACAGCCGTTCTGCCGTATTTCAGGAAGAAACGTTCAACACCATCGGTGTCAAGCTGGCAAAACATGCCGGAGTTCCGATCCTTCCGCTTGCCCTGCGTACCGATTTTCTGCAGAACGGAAAACTATTGAAGGATCTGGGTCCCATCCGTCGGAAACGCCCGATCTGGTTTGAGTTCGGCGAACCGATCACTGAAGTCAAAGGGACCGGCAAAGAAGAACATAAAGCCGTGGTGAACTTTATCGCCTCCCGTCTGAAAGAATGGGGTTGCGAAGTGGAACTTCAGGCAGAAAAATAAAACAGAAGAGAAAGCGTGACCGGTATGAAATCGACTCCCGAAAAAGTGCGTGTTGAACTTGGGGATCGCTCTTACGATATTCTGGTGGCACCCGGTCTTCTTTCCGGATGTACAGAAGCGCTGCGTCCTTTTGTTGAAGGCAGAGGCGTTCTGGTGGTGGCAGACAGCAATACCGGAGCACTCTACGGAAAAAAAGTCACGGATCTTGTCAACAGTATGAACCCGGCTGGCAGTGCCCTGCATATCTTTCCCGCCGGAGAAAGCTCCAAGCATTTTGCCACGGTGGAACAGATCTGCCGTGCGGCGTGTCAGGCGAGACTGGACCGGAAAGGGATCGTGCTTGCTCTTGGCGGCGGCGTGACCGGCGACATGGCAGGCTTTGCGGCATCCATCTACATGCGGGGGATCGAATTCATCCAGCTTCCCACCAGCATGCTTGCCATGATCGACTCCTCTGTCGGGGGGAAGACCGGCGTTGACCTGCCGGAAGGGAAAAACCTGATGGGCACATTCCATCAGCCGAAACTGGTGTTGATCGATACCGATTTTCTCAACACCCTTCCCCCGGATCAGCTGCGGAGCGGTCTGGCGGAACTGCTGAAACATGCGGTACTTTTCGATCCGGAACTGTTTGAGATCCTGGAAACAGAAGCCGAAACGCTTCTGACCTTGAAAGATCCCGCATTCACCGCCCGGATCATTGCCCGTTCCTGCAGCTTGAAAGCGGCAGTTGTCTCCGGCGATGAACGGGAAGGCGCTCAACGGGCATTGCTGAATCTGGGACACAGTTTCGGTCATGCGGTTGAAAAGCTGCAGAATTTCTGCGGATTCTCTCACGGGGCAGCGGTGGCTTACGGTACAGCTGTGGCGGCAGAGCTGGCATGCAGAACAGGACACCTCACCCGTCCGGAAGCTGACCGGATCACAGATCTCTTCCGGCGCTACGAGCTGCCGGTCACGCTGAATGAATTTACGCCGGAGCAGATCCTTGAAGCGATGGCGGGCGATAAAAAGAATATGGGCGGTAAAAAGCGGCTGATCCTTCCGACCCGGATCGGGACCTGTGAGATCTTTGCGGATCTTGCCGATGAAGATATTCTTGCCGCTATCGGAGCGTGCCGTGACTGAACGGGAGGCGTATCTTGTTCTGAACATGCTCAGCGGCATCGGACCGGTGCGGCTGGCAGCGCTGCAGGAATTTGTGGACTCCGTGGAGGATATCTTCACTCTTTCCGAAACGGAACTTGCCCGGATCCCCGGGATCAGCGAGTCGCTGGCACACAAACTTTGTCATTGGGCGGATCATGTTGATCTGGAAAAAGAGCTGCGTCTCATCGAACGGGGCGGCGTTATGGTACTGATCCGGAGAGATGAAGCCTACCCTAAACCGCTGCGTGAGATCCATGATTCCCCGATCTGTCTCTATGTCCGCGGCACGATCCCGCCGGAAACAGCGACCCACGCCATTGCCATGGTGGGGACGCGGCATATTTCCCATTACGGGGAACAGATGGCACGGCATCTGGCAGAATCGGCAGCATACGCGAAATGGGTGGTCGTCAGCGGTCTGGCGGTCGGCATTGACACCGTTGCTCACCGCAGCACCGTGAATGCGGGCGGGAAGACGATCGCCGTTCTCGGCAGCGGGCTGGCACGGCTGCATCCACAGGAAAATCTGCAGCTGGCACGGGATATTATTGCCTCCGGTGGAGCGGTGATCTCTGAATTTCCCATGACCATGTCTCCCACACGGCATACCTTCCCCATGCGGAACCGGATCATTTCCGGATTATCGCAGGGGACCGTTGTGGTGGAAGCGGGTCTGAACAGCGGCTCTCTCATCACGGCGGCACAGGCAATCGAACAGGGCAGACGGGTCTTCGCTGTTCCGGGCAATGTGGATACCGGTGCGGCAGGCGGCTGCAATACGCTGATCCGTAAGGGGGCGGTGCTGGTGGAATCGTTCGATCATATTCTGGAGGAATTTGATTTTCTGCCCGGATTTGACACGCTGCGGAGTATGTCCGTTCTCCGGGAAGATTCCACTTCGGGTGCGATCCCGGAACTGCCTGCCGGATTCGAAGATCAACCGGATGAGATCCATCTGGGTCCCGCAGCAGATGCCATTCTCCAAATTCTGAAAAAAGGCGATCTTTCGCTGGATTCCATGGCAGCCCAGACCGGCTATCCTGCACAGGAACTGCTCTCCGCCACCATTGCACTGGAAATCATGTGCCGGATCAAACGCAATACGGACGGCACATTCCGCCGGATCCGGTGATCACACGCCGGAGATCAGCCGGATCACTGCCGCCGCACAATGACATCCGAACAGGTTCGGCATATAAGAAACAGTGCCGGTAACCGAGCGCTTATAGGGGCCGGCATCCGCAGATTCCACCACAGAACCCGGTACCGGATCTTCCGGCGAAAAGACAGCATGGATCCCCTTTTCGATCCCCGCTTTCCGCAACATACTCCGGACAACTTTCGCCAGCGGACAATGGGTGGTTTTGGAAATATCCGCACACTGGATCTGCTCCGGATCCAGACGGGCACCGGACCCCATACAACTGACCACCGGCAGAGAACGCTCCACACATTGCTGCAGGAGCTGTACCTTTGGCGTGATGCTGTCAATGGCATCCAATACGCAAGTGTACGGTGCGGCATCCAGCAGGGTGGTGATCTTATCCTGTTCGAGATAGATCTCCGCTTCATGCAGGATCAGATCCGGGTTGATGTCCCGCAAACGCTCAGACATGACTGCAACCTTGCTTCTGCCGGATGTGGAAACCAATGCCCCGACCTGACGGTTCCGGTTGGTGATGTCAAATGTATCTCCATCCACGATCGTCATTTCCCGGACACCGGCACGGGCAATCATTTCCGCCGCGATCCCGCCGACGCCCCCCAGCCCGACGACCAACACATGCGCCCGGAACAGCCGTTCAGCGGCATCCTGCCCCAACAACAGTTTTGTCCGGCTCTGCCAGTCTTTTTCATCCATCATTGAAAGATCCTCCTGAAATTTTCCCGCACAGTGTTGCACAAGTCATCCACCGCCATGCCCCGCATGGAGGCAGCCAGGGCATAGACCGCCCGGATATCCGTTGCGCCATCGGCATCCGTTTCAAAAAAGATCCGTTCTGCCGGGATGCGGCTGAAAAAAGGTTCCATATTACCGGCATCTTTCAGCAAACCGGCGCCGAACGAAACAAAAAAACCGGCATCCAACAGGGAAAACAGCGTGCGTTCCTTCCCGCGGAATCCGTGAATGATCCACGGAACAGAGGGGGCAAGCTCTTTTGCCGCCCGGATGATCTCTTCATGAGTCCGGACACTGTGGATCAGGAGCGGCTTGTGCAGGATCTCCGCCTGTTGCGCCTGTATCCGGAAAACCGCAGTCTGTTTCGGCAGATCCGGGTATCTTCGATCCATTCCGCATTCACCAACGGCAAGGCAGCGGGGATCGTTCCAGACATTCTCAAATTCTTTGCAATCGACAGAACCTGCATCCTGCGGATGGATCCCGGCGGAGAAAAATCCGGTTTCGGGGATGGCGGACGAGAGACAACTCTGCAGCGCAAAGACATCCGGCCCGGAAACGGCACGATGGGTATGAATATCCAGATATTTCTGTGCGGAACCGATCATTTTTTTCTCCGCAGAACCGCCACAAACGAGCCGTCACAATCGCCATCACCGGAGAAAGTCTGCAGCATGCCGTCCGTCTGTTTTCCGGTAATGGGTGACACAAACGGTTCCAGTTTGAAATCAGCATGTTCTGCCAAAAAGCTCTGAATGGTCAGATGATTTTCGACCGCAAAGACCGAGCAGGTTCCGTACACCAGTTTTCCGCCGGGTCTGACCTGATTCGCCCGCCGGGAAAGGATCTCCAGCTGGGTGCAGTTGATCTCCGCCACCTGCTCCGGCGTCAATGCCCAGCGCCCGTCGGGATTTCTGCGCCAGCGTCCGGAG
>JAGAPM010000155.1 GCA_017623265.1 Lentisphaeria bacterium
CCTGATGAAGAACCGGTACGGCAAGATCGTGAACATTTCCAGTATCGTCGGCGTTTCCGGAAATGCCGGTCAGGTGAACTACGCCGCTTCCAAGGCGGGCGTCATCGGGATCACCAAGTCTGTCGCCAAGGAACTGGGCAGCCGCAACATCATGGCAAACGCCATCGCGCCCGGATTCATCCAGACTCCCATGACGGATAAACTGCCCCAGGAAGCACGCGATGCTTTCATGAACATGATCTCTCTCAAGCGTCTCGGTCAGCCCGAAGACATCGCCAATGCCGTTTATTTCCTCTGCTCTCCGGATTCCGACTATGTCTCCGGACAGGTCCTGAATGTCTGCGGCGGCGCCCTGATGTGAGAAAAATGACCAAAATTTAATCTTTTTTCAGGTCATTTTCAGAAAAAATCAAAGGTTTTCTTGAAAAAAACTTGAAAAATCAAAAAAAAATGGCATATTAAAATAAGGATGCCGTTTTTTAGAAGACCAAAAACGAACGATAACCGAAAATAAAGCCTTAAACTAAACGGAAAGGATTTGCAATGTCTGTTGCAGAAAAAGTCAAAAAGATCGTTGTCGACCAGCTCGCAGTTCCCGAAAACCAGGTCACGGAAGATGCTCGTTTCATCGAAGACCTGAACGCTGACTCCCTCGACATCGTCGAGCTGATCATGGCTCTCGAAGAAGAATTCAGCGCTGAAATCCCCGACGAAGAAGCTGAAAAGCTGAAAACGGTCGGCGATGCGATCAAGTACATTGAGAGCAAGCAGGGCGAATAACCCGAACCGCTCCAGAAAAGAGGGTCATTCGCTGAAGAATGACCCTTTTTTTTAACTGAAATTTTGGATTAAATGACGGAGAATATTCCCCATGGAAAAGAAACGTGTTGTGATTACCGGAATGGGCGCCATCAGTTGCGTTGGAAATGATGTTGCTGCCATGTGGGATTCGCTGGTGAACGGTCGTTGCGGTATCGGTACCGTAACAAGATTTGATGCCACCAATTATAAGACGCAGATCGCGGGCGAAGTCAAAGGCTTTGAACCGCAGAAATATCTGGATCCGAAAGAAGCTCGTCGTTTTGACGAATATTGTTTATATGCAATCGCCGCCGCAGCAGAAGCCATTGAAGATGCCGGTCTTCCCCGGGATTTCCGCAACGAAGGCTGCCCCGTTGATCCCGACCGGATCGGCGTATTGGTCAGCAGCGGGATCGGCGGAATCCACACTCTCGAACGGGAATGTGGTGTCCTTTTGAGTCGCGGCCCCGGCCGTGTAAGCCCCTTCTTCATCCCCATGCTGATTTCTAACATGGCAAGCGGGCAGATCGCCATCATGTATGGCGCTCAGGGACCAAACTACGCTGCCGTTTCTGCCTGCGCAAGCGGTACCCACGGGATCATTGATGCTGTCCGTACCATTCAGCTCGGCGATGCGGATATGATGATCACCGGCGGTGCGGAAGCCGCAATCACCGGACTCGGTTTTGCCGGTTTCTGCTCCATGAAAGCCATGAGTACACGCAACGATGACCCGCTCCATGCCTCCCGTCCCTTCGACAAGGATCGTGACGGTTTTGTTATGAGCGAAGGCGCAGGTGTACTTGTACTGGAAGAATATGAACACGCAAAAGCTCGCGGCGCAAAGATTTATGCTGAAATTGCCGGCTGCGGCGCTACCGGCGATGCCTACCACATCACCAGTCCTGCTCCCGGCGGAGAAGGTGCGGCAAAGGCATTCAAGATGGCGCTGAAAAACGCTCAGATCAATCCGGAAGATGTGGACTATATCAACGCCCATGGAACTTCCACGCATCTGAACGACTGGTACGAAACGCAGGCGATCAAGTCTGTGTTCGGCGATTATGCTTACAAAGTCGGGATCAGCAGCACGAAGGGGACCATGGGACACGGTCTCGGTGCTGCCGGTGGTTTTGAAACGATTATTTGTGCCAAGGCAATCCAGAACGGGATCATTCCCCCGACCATCAACTACACTACGCCCGATCCGGACTGCGATCTGGATGTTACGCCCAATACCGCCCGCGAACGGAAGATCGATATCGCCATCAACACCAACCTCGGTTTCGGTGGGCACAATGGCGTGGTGATTCTGAAACGTTGTGACTGAAACAAGAACCGATAACTGCTGAACATAAAACTGGAGGATCCACAAGATGATCGCAAAAAGAATGTTGCTTCTTTCCGCTGCCGGAAGTATGCTGCTCCTGGCTGCATGCCAAACCGCACAGGATGTGCCCGTTCCCGAAGATGAACAGGCAAAAGAATGGACCGGCCCCATTAAGACTGCCTATCCCGAATGGCAGCCCACAAAGGAAGTGCCCAAAGGAAATGCGGAGTATGATGCTGTGTTTGTTGCAGCTGCCGCAAAGAATACCCCCGTTGCTGAACCGGTCGCCGATCC
>JAGAPM010000156.1 GCA_017623265.1 Lentisphaeria bacterium
AGCAGTTAGCAATTCACGTTTAATTCCGTCTTTGATGTATGTTTTGTATTCTTCAAATTGGCGCATTTTAGCTAAATCTAAAGCCTCTTTAAGTTCTTTAATTCGAAGTGAAAGCAGGGATCCGCCCAGCATCTGCAGGTCCATGCCATTGCCACGGCGGCATGTAAAGCGGCAGTCAAGGCACACGATAAACTTACACTGGAAGAATGTGACGCCCTGATCCGGGAGCTGGGTAAGTGCGAACTGCCTTTCTCCTGTCCCCACGGCAGACCCACCGTCCTGAATATTTCTTTGAACGAGATCGAACACCGTTTCGGCAGAAAATAACGGAGACAACTGAATATGAACAAAAAACACCGCATTGCAGCCGCCGTTCCAAAATTGAAAGTGGCGGATGTTCCATACAATACAGCGGAGATCATCCGTCTGGCACGGGAAGCTGCCTCCAATGGTGCAGAACTGATCCTTTTTCCGGAACTTGCTCTCACCGGCGCCACCTGCGGCGATCTCTTTCTGCTGCCGGAACTGCAGGAAGCGGTGAAGCTGGCAACAGAGACCATTGCGAAAGAACTTCAGGGGACTCCGATCACCGCCGTTTTCAACACAATCGGGAACGGACAAAACTCTTCTCTGACCCTGTTCCCTTCTGCCGATCCTGCAGGCCCGGGAAAAGTCGATCTCCGGAAACAATATTTTTCCAGCCGCACCGGCGTTTCCGTCTTTGCTTCAGCGGGGATTTATGAATCTACCACCGATGTGGTTTACGATGGACACGCCATGATCTGGGAGAACGGCAAACTCCTTGCGGAAAGCGAACGGTTCTGCGGGAAAAGCCAGATCATCTATGCAGACATCAACGAAGATCCGGCAGAGTTCGGGATCGAAATTCCGGATTTTCCGGAAGTTGCGTTTGACGCTGCAAGCCCCGCCCTGCCCTTTATCCCCGCGGACCGGAAAAAGGACTGCGAAGAAATCTTCAACATTCAGGTCACCGGGCTGCTGCGACGCCTGGAAGCAAGTTATTCCCAAAAAGCTGTCATCGGCATCTCCGGGGGACTGGACTCCACTCTGGCGATCCTGGTGGCGGCAGAGGCGGTCAAGCGTCTCGGCTGGTCGCCGGATCGGCTGGTCGCCATCACCATGCCCGGTTTCGGGACGACCAACCGGACAAAAAGCAACTCGGAAAAACTTTCCGAACTGCTGGGCTGCGATCTGCGGACCGTGGACATCACCAAAGCCTGTCTGCAACATTTTGAAGATATCGGACACGATCCGGCAGATTTGAGTGTGACTTATCAGAACGTTCAGGCACGGGAACGGACACAGATCCTGATGGATACCGCCAACCGGGAGGGCGGGATCGTGGTGGGGACCGGCGACCTCTCTGAAATCGCTTTGGGCTGGTCCACTTACAACGGCGACCACATGTCTATGTACAACGTCAACTGCTCCATCCCGAAAACGCTGGTGCGGGTCATGACGGACTGGTATGCGGACAAAGCAGGCGGCGAAATCGGTAAAATCCTGAAAGACGTACTGGCGACCCCCATCTCCCCGGAACTGCTGCCCGCAGATAAGGATGGGAACATTGCTCAGGAAACAGAAAGTCTGCTTGGACCCTATGAACTGCATGACTTTTTCCTGTACCACTTTATCAAACGCCGGGAAACGGTCCATGCCATCTTCTCCGGTGCAGAAAAAGCCTTTCAAAACAAGTATCCCGCCGATGAGATTCTGCGGGTGATGGAAATCTTTTTCAAGCGTTTCTTCTCCCAGCAGTTCAAACGGTCCTGTTCGGCAGACGGTCCGCAAGCGACAGAAATCAGCCTTTCGCCCCGCGGCAGCTGGGTTATGCCCTCCGATGCGGCAGCAACTGTTTGGCTCGGTAAACTTGAAACGATCCGAAAAGAACTGGAGTGCAGGAAACAATGATGACATTTTCACAAGCGTATCTGCTGCTGACAGAAAATCCGGTTTTCGGGGGGATCGTCTGGCTCTGGGTCGGGCTTTGTATCGGCAGTTTTCTGAACGTATGTATCTGGCGGATCCCCAACGGAATGAGCCTGATCTCGCCGCCGTCCCACTGTCCGAAATGCGATCACCCGATCCGTGCATGGGAAAATATTCCGGTGATCAGCTGGCTTTGTTTGCGGGGGAAATGCAGCGGTTGCAAACAGCCGATCTCGATCCGTTATCCGCTGGTGGAAAGTCTGACCGGGCTGATATTTCTGGCGGTATTTCTTGTCAAGGCAGATTCCGGTGCGCCTGTACTGCTGATGTACAGCGTGACCGCCGCAGTTCTGATTGCCACCGCATTTACGGACTGTGACTACCGGATCGTGCCGGACAGCATTGTGATCACGCAACTGATTGCCGTTTTGCTGCTGCTGGTATGGAAACAGTATGGTCACTGGCAGGAAATCGCTCTCTATCTGCTTGCCCATCTGGTTGTACCGGGAGTTTTACTCTGCGGTTTTGCCATGCTGGGAAA
>JAGAPM010000157.1 GCA_017623265.1 Lentisphaeria bacterium
AAAATGTCGGCTTTTTCAGTCGAGGATACTTGAAAAAGAGAAGTCAAAGCGTTAACGTAAAACACAGAAAAATCTCATTCGGAGATTTTTAAACAGAAACAATCGGAATTTCTGTCAAAAAGATATTGATAGAGGTTCCCTTGAAAAAACGGAACTCCGGACTATATTTTTTCATGGACCAAAGAGAAAGGATTTTTTATGGCAAATGTAAATACCATGATCAAGCGGGACTTCCCCGCTTCCAGCTGGATTCAATGTTTTCCCATCGGTACCGGCAGACTCGCCGGTTCCATCACAACGGATGATACAGCAACGGACAATCTCCACCTGAATCACGAACGGCTCTGGACACATCAGCTTTACGATAAGATCTGCCCGGATGCTGCACAGCATCTGCCGGAACTGCGCCGCCTGCTCGCCACCGGTCAGCCCAACGAGGCGATGGAACATCTGATGGAAAATTTCCGCACCGCCCAAGTGAGAAACAGTGTTTCCGGTGATAAGGTGGACTCCTATCAGCCGGCGGGGTGTCTGACCTTCAAATTTTCTTCCGTTGATCCCGCCGCTCCTTACGAACGGGCGTTGGATCTGGAGCAGGGGATCGTTTCCATTTCTTCCGGTGATGTCCGCAGAGAATATCTCGGCGACCCGGTGACAGATCATCTTGCCGGCAGGATGGCTTCGGATACGCCCCGTACCATTACCGCCACCATCCCCGGAGCAAAGGTGGATCACAGCCATGATTCACTGGTTTTGCGGTCCATGCTGCCCGGCTGTGTCTATCTCTGCGTGATCGTTCGTTTTTCGCAACCCGGTCAGCCGCAGGAGGATGCGCTCATCTTTGAAAATGTGAAAAAACTTTCTTTTGAACTGAATATCGGTTGCGGATTCTCGGAAGAGGATGCCCTTTCCGAAGCCCAGTTCCAGGCGTCCGGAGATTATGATCTGCTGAAAGAAAACCGTGCGCTCGCATATCAGGCAATGCTGAAAGATACTGCTTCCATCGAGGTCAATGGCGGTGAAAAGGATCATGCCATTCTCGCACTGAATTACGCACGGCATCTCTACTTTGCAGGCGCCAGTACGGGAAATTATCCGCTGAACCTGCAGGGAAAGTGGAATGCAAATCCCGTCCCGCCGTGGGCATCCGACCTGCATTTGAATATCAATTTGCAGATGAATTACTGGCCGGCTCTGCCGCTGGGGTTCTCCAATGCCCACGAAGCCATGCTCCGTTTCTTCCTGGATCATGCCATGGAAAGCGGACGCGACGCCGCAAAACGCATGTTCGGCTGCCGGGGGATCTGGTGGACCTGGGCGTTTGACCCGGAATGTCGTCCCGCATACAGCGGTACGCCCTGGGGGATCTGGTGCGGTGTGGTCCTCTGGATGGCACAGCACTATTACGCCCAGTATGAATACACGCAGGATCTGGAATATCTCCGCACGGCAGGTTATCCCTTCCTCAAAGAATGTGCGCAGTTTCTGGAGGACTTCATCTTCTTCCGGGAAGACGGCACCGCAGTCTTCTCGCCCTCCCAGTCGCCGGAAAATCAGTATAAAGGCGCCGAAAAATATTGTATTTCCCTCTGCGAAAACTCTACGATCGACGTGGAACTGTGCAACGAACTGCTCACCAATGTGATTGCCGCCTCCGAAAAACTGGGCGTGGATGAAGCCGACCGGAAAGTCTGGGCGGACCTGAAGGCAAAACTGCCGCCCCTCAAGATCGGGGAAGACGGCAGACTGCTGGAATGGGAACAGCCCTTTGAAGAAGTCGCTCCCGATCACCGGCATGTGTCCCATCTTTATGCCGTTTATCCCGGACATGACATTGATCCGGATAAGACCCCGGAACTCTTTGCCGCCGCACGGAAATCGCTGGATTTCCGTCTTTCCCACGGGGGCGGTCATACCGGCTGGAGCCGTGCGTGGTGTGCCTGTTTCAAAGCGGCGTTCCGGGATGGCAACGGCGCACTGGAAGAGATCAATACCCTCGTCGAAAAACAGTGTTCTGATACTCTGCTGGACCTGCACCCCATGTATAA
>JAGAPM010000158.1 GCA_017623265.1 Lentisphaeria bacterium
ACATAGTAGGAATAGCACGCATCATCGGCAAGGTTTTTCGCTTCATCAGCTTTACTCGCAGAATCAGAAGATACACCGGCTTTTGCTGCTTCCTCATAAAGCTTTTTTGCCTGCTGAAGTTTGGATTCAGCAGCAAGCACACCAAAAGCGGCATGAGTTTCTTTGAAACGCTTTTCCACGCTCTGGTAATACAAGATTGCTTCGCGGTCGCCTTTCAGTTCTACAATTTTCGTTTTCAGCTTCTGCTCAATGGATTTCAGTTTTGCAAAAGCGGCAGGGAAATCAACCGTTTTGCCTTCTTCCACTTTTGCCATGTTTTCAACATCTGTCAGATCCTTCAGAATTTCCTGAAATTCTTTGGAGCGGGCCTTGACTTCCTTCTGAACCGAAATCTGCACTGGACTTTTTTCTGCAGCAGTCACCGGATCAGTGATCGCAAAGCAGACAACCGCCAGAACAGGCATCCCGACTTTCAGGGGAGTCAGAAGAAAGTTTGAACAGCTTTTCTTCATAATTGCATCCTTAAGTTATGTTTTATGTTTTATGTTATTTGTTTCAAATCCAGTTACAAAAGATCAGGAAGCAGTATCGCCGGCCTTATCTCCTTCCGCCGGAGCGGGAAGCGCCACCTTGAATTCAGCACCTTTACCATCTTTGAGAATCAGAACCGTTTCAGCACCTGTTCCAAGAATGGCGGAGGCGGTATATTCTTCCTCACCGAACTCTTCACTGCCAAGAGTAATCTTCTCACCGATACGCACATTGTAGTTCTTCTGATCAACCGTATTGAGCAGGAACACACGCAGATGTCCTGTAATGATCGGCTGATTCTTATAGCACTTGAAGCGCAGAGCCGGATCCGTCACGGAAACAATTTCCGCCACGGGAACTTTCACTTTCTTCACATTGCCGTTCTTGGCCTGAACAGACATTTCTTCCGTATCGATCTTATCGAGTTTGAAGCCAATGGACGGCACAAAGCCCTTCGGATCGGAAGTTGCACGCTTACGATACAGGATTTCCGTCCCGACCTTACAGGTTTCCATACGGCGGGTCTTTCCATTGCTTGTATAGCGGAACTTACCGCGGTCAGCACCGATCTTATCCTCAAAACGGATGTTGGAGATTTCGCTGCGCAGTTTGCTGTCCAGGAATTCTTCAAATGCCACATCTGCAACCGTTTTTTCGCTGTTCAGTACGAGTTTGGTCACATAAGCAGGATGGCTCTTGGGGTCACAGGGATGTGTACCGGCAAGGTATTCCTCCTTATCATCGAAACCGTCCTTATCGTTATCGCCGATGGGGGCCGGTTCATCACCGTTCGCTTCAACAAAAATCTTGTGAAGTTCTTCCCAGGTATCCGGAATCCCGTTGCGGTTGATGTCATTGTCACTGACCGGTTTGCTCTGGTCAACGACATCCGCATCCGCCTTTTTCGGGGCATCCAGAGTCACATGGCAGAAAATGCACTTTCCTTTTTCCTCGGAGCCGATGGGTGGGAAAGAGCTGATCGGGGTCAGGTGAATATCATTTGCATTTTTGCAGAGTGCCATTTTAACGGGGATCATCATATCGACCTGCGCTGCATTTTTATCGTTGGTAAAAGGATTTTTTCCTTCCCAAAGTCCATGCCAGCTCAGATTATTTTTGTCAAAGAGGGCTTCTCTGCTGAATTCTTTTGCATTGTAATCTGTTTTCACAAAGTCCGCAGGCGGTTCCTTCGCATTGACAATGTCATCGACCTTTTTTCCCTGGGACTTCTGCACGACCGAAAGCTGCAGATAGAGCAGTCCGGAGAAAAGCAGCAGCAGTGCCGCAAGGATCACTTTTTCATAATGTTTATGAACGAATGTATTGGAAGCCATGGTCATTTACCTCATTTCTTTGCGTTCGTGATCTGGTCGCCGGTAAAGACGATGTAGTTGATATGGAAAACGGCATAGACTTCATCATTGACACCGATCAGGGCAGCGCCCCAGTTGTCATTGATAATATCCTTATTCTTCTGAGCCTGCATCGCCTGTTCTTCAGAGTTGGAGCCATCAGCAGTCGTCGAAGTCAACAGTTTCACATAGCTCATTGTATTGGCGATTTCCTTGCTGTGTTCGCTCTTGGAATCTTTCAGTTCAGCGGCGTTATCACAGCTGAGGTTCAGGTAAGTCACCAGATAAACGCGATTGTTCTTGTACTCCTGATGAAGTCTGTTCGCAAAGTCACGGATCTGGGGAAGAGACCCGCGCACTTCCACTTCCGTGCTGAAGGTGCTGTAGCCGTTATCTTCCGCATCCGGCAGATAGCTGCCCTTACGATAGAGAGACACCAGCTTCACACCGGAATCCTTCATATTTTGGATCAGGTTTTCGTAGATCTGGATGCGGGTCATGATGTACGGAATATTTTTATTGCTAATCTTATTGAGAGCAGCTTCACCGGCATCTTCATCATCCCCGGAGAAACCGCGGCGACCGGTAAAGAAGGTCGTAATCCGCGTCTCATTGTTATCCATTTCCATATTGGCGAAAGGAATTTCCTTACCGGCAACAAGTCCCAAAGCATACTTGGAGAAATAAGGAGCAAATTTCAAAGCATTTTCAAAGGAGCGGGGCAACCCGAGCGCCTGCAGGAACACAGCGATCTGAGCGGAATATTCATCCTTTGCATGATTGAGATCTTCCAGCGTCACCTTGCCGGCTTCTGCGAGAAACGCAGCAAATGCTTTCTTGTAAGCTGCTTTATCCTGTTCATTGGCGGAAGCAAGGATTTCGTCTTCGATGGCTGCATAAAGTTTTTTCAGATCATCCTGACCGGGATTTTCCGGTTTGAAATCTTTCCCCATATCCTGAACTTTATCGGCAAGGATATCATGGAGAGACTTCAGAGTCATTTCTCCGGCGACCTTCTTGAAATCATCGGAAACCGCTTCCTTGCGGAGCGTTTCAATAAACACATTCACTGCGGAATCCAGGAAGCACCCGAACACACGCTGCTGTTCTTTTGTCTTCTGCTCCAAGGCTGCTGCATCTTCTTTGATCCGCACAGCGTTCTCTTTCACGACACGGGGATTCGTCTGTGCAGTGATCGCATTGATTTGACCGTTGATCGTATCAATACTGAGCATTTTTTCATTAATGGTCTGGTACTGCATCACAACCATGAAGATCAGGACCAGAGCGATCAGGGCAGTTGCGCCAAGGACCACCACAAGGGGCATATTCTTTTTGATAAATTCTGACATTGTATTTCTCTCCTTGGTGTATTATTTCACAACCGGCCAGCAAATAGTGAATGCGGAAAGGTTGATTCCGGGGACAACATCGTTCTTATAATAGTCGTTCATCGTCCCGGTGGTCAGACGGTATTCTTTATTCAGCACGCCTTCTACAAACTTGCCGAGCATGGTACTGTGTTCACCGGCTCCGGTCTTACCGGAAACAATATATCCTTTGAAGCTCAACCAGGTATCCGCAATCTTTTCTTCTTTTTTCTTTTCGGTACGGGAGAAGCGTTTTTCCTTTTCCTTCAGAGAAAATTCCGGATTGCCGGAGTAGACCACATTGGTAAACCAGAGCTGTTCGTTCAGAGTTTCGTTTCTGCTGGCAGCATCTTCAAAATATTCTTTCACATAACCTTTCTGGATCACATCCAGAGCCGTAAGGAATTGATTCCGCTGTTTCAGAAGACGATCCGAAATATAATCGTGCTTTGCCGCACTTGCTTTCTGACTTCTCTTGGCTGCTTCAACACTGCGTTTCACCGCCTGTTTTTCCGTCAGTTTCTGTTCCATGCGATTTTCTTTGATCTGCAGTTCATCCACCTGCTGTCCCAGAGACCAGAGAGAAATCAGGAGATAGACCAGAACCACAGCAGCGGATGCATAAATATAAGGCAGCTTCTGACGCATGCGCGCCTGGCGCTTCACTGATTCCGGAACAAGAGCGATCTCAACCGGAGTGGAGCGGAAGCTGCGCATGGCAAGACCAATCGTTTCGCCGCAGAGGTGAGCCTGTTCCTGCAACATTTCCTGATTCATATCCGGGCTGAGGTTGATCACCTGGAAGGCATTGAAGTAATCAACGGGGATCCGCAGTTTTTCAACGAAGAAACGGGGCGTAAACGCCATCACAGAACTGCCGCCCGCAAGATACATCTTCTCGGGTTTTCTGCCGTGCTGGGAGGCTCGATAAACGTTGATGGAGCGGTTGATTTCGCCATGCAGACGGGTCATCACATTGCGGATGATCTTGGAAACCGTTGCCGCAACATCGGATTCCGGTTCTTCGTATGCACCGCCGAGCGCAACAAATCCGTGACGGCGTTTGATCTCATCAGCATCTGCAAAAGACATATTGAATTCTTTGGCAATCTGCTGCGTGATCGTATTGCCGGCAACCGGGATCGTACGGATGAAGAAGCGGGGACCGTCCAGGAAGATCAGTGTGGAAGATTTGCCGCCGATATTCAGGATCAATTCGCACTGGGAATCACCGATCCCGTTTGCGCGGGCGGAGTTGTAAAGAGCAGTGGGGGAAACTTCAATAGAGACGATCTTCTTGCCGGCTTCCAGCAGAGCATCCCGAATCGCAAGAACTTCCTCATTTTTGACGCTGACCAGCATGGCATCGATCTCATCACCGCCATCCATATCTTCGATCAGCTGATAATCCCATGCCACTTCGTTCAGCGGATAGGGAATACGGGATTCCGCTTCGTAAGTGACCAGTTCCCGGATCTTTTCCGGATCCGTGGTCATTGCGGGAATCTTGATGAACGGGATCAGTGCATCCTGTCCGGTAATTGCAACAAATGCTTTTTTTGCCTTGAAATCATTATTGGAGAGCATTTCCTTCAGGGCATAGATCATTGCTTCCTGTGCGGTTGCCTCATCGGAATCATTTGTGTACTCAGAATACACAAAACTTTCCATTTCGATGTTCTCTGAAGTACAAGAGAACTCAGACATCTTGATGCTGTCAGCACCGATATCAATACAGAGAATTCTTTCCTGTCCTGCCATGCTTCTTATCTCCTGGCTGCTTGCTTTTTCGTGTGTTCCTGACGTTCATAATCAACCCATTCCCACGGGCTGTCCGAACTGGAAAGCACGGTATCGAACAATTCAAAGTAGCTGCGGTTGTTAGCGTCATAATCTTTAAAGCGGGCAAGAGTAGAGGCTGTATCATCCGCCTTCAACTTGCCACCGACCTTCTCCTTAGCATAAGAAACAAATTCTTTACCGGCAGGTTTGACTCCCTGAACAGCGGCACCACCGGCGCCATCGATCGTCACGCGGACCGGAATACCGGAAAGGATCTTTTCCAGATTCTTCGGCGGTTCTGACATGCCGACAAAATAGCGGGAAACCGTTGCCGGAGAAAGATAGAAACGCACCACATGGTAAACATAATCGCCTTTTTCAGCAACGATAAATCCCGGAGGAACAGCGAGACCGCTGACATTTGCGACCGGTTCGAGCGTAAAATCACCGGAGAGGACAGCCCATTCACGCCGTCCTCTGGGGCCCACTACAGGACTCATCAATTCAACCTTGACCTGCAGATTATCCAGCCACGGAGTACCGATCTTCGTGTTTGTTTTGAAAGGAACAGTGATTTCCAGCCACGGACGGGCATATTTCAGTTCCGGCGCATCTTTCCCTTTGGAAAGCTCATAACGCGGAACGGATTTGGTAGAAACCGTGATCATTCCGGGAATATCTTTCGCAATTTCCCCAGACTCACCATTACCGGATTTCGAGTCAAGAACCTGAACAAGTGATGCGCCACTGCGCCCGCTGCTTTTTTGTGCTTGAAGCATGGAAGCACAGCACAACAGCAGAACGGTCATAACACCTACTGCAATTCTGTTTTTCATTATCTGCTCCTCTATCTGTTATTTTTATGTTATCCTTCAGTCATGACCAAAAATACAATGTCTTTTCCATACTTTCAAGCAAAATCTTCTGCAAAAACAAAAGAAATTATAATTTTTTTTGAAAAAAACGGAAAATTTTTGTTATTTTTCACAAAAAGCTGTAAGATTCCATTCTTTTTTTTATTTCTTTTCCACAGCGCCGGCAGCGGGGATCTCCGCTTTCACATCCGTCACGGGCTGTTCCGGGAGGGCTACTTCGATTTTCTTAACTTCTTCAGCGGCTGCTGCCGGTGCAGGCTGGACCTCTTCTGTATCAGATTCCGCATCACCCATCAGAGAATCGGGGCTGGAGTGGGCGGAAATAACCGTCAGGGCGAGTGTCAGCGCAAAAAAGATTGCGATCAGCCACACTGTCAACTTGGAAACATGATCCAGAGCATGGGCACCGAACACATTTTCACCGGCACCGCCGAAAGCTGCGCCAAGTCCGCCACTCTTGGAAGGCTGAATCAGGATCAGGATCACCAGAACGAACGCAATAATAACGATCAATGCGTAAATGATGACATTCAGGACAGAAAGAAACATTTTTTTCTCCGTTGTTACTATCTTTAATATTTTTCATTCATTCAAAAGCCGGGTCCGTATTTTCACAAGAAAACACGGCAGTCGGTTACATATAGCACAGATTACGCCGTTTTCAAGACCGCAAACAAAAAAAGATGAAAAAAGATGTAATTCTTAATAGTATATTGATAAAAAAAGACCGGCAGAGCGTACCCTGCCGGTCTTGATCGATCGTTCCGGTTAACGATAGATTATGCACCGATACCGTTCTTGACGAGAGCAGTAAAGGAATCAGCCTTGAGAGCTGCACCGCCGATCAGACCGCCATCGATATCTTCCTTGGCAATGAGTTCTGCGGAGTTTTCGGGCTTCATGCTGCCGCCGTACTGAACAACAACTTCGTTGCCGGCTTCGCCGAACATTTCGACCAGAGTCTTGCGGATGAATGCATGGGTTTCCTGAGCCATGTCCGGAGTGGCAGTCTTGCCGGTACCGATCGCCCAGACCGGTTCGTAAGCGATCGTGATGTTCGCCATGTCAGCAGCAGTGATATCTGCCATACCGCCGCGGATCTGCTTATCCAGAACGCTGTTCGTGATGCCGCCTTCCCGTTCTTCCAGCGTTTCACCAATGCAGACGATGGGCTTCAGAGCATACTTGAGAGCAGCTTTGATACGGGCATTGACCGTGGCATCCGTTTCGCCGAAATACTGACGACGTTCGCTGTGACCGATGATCACATATTCCACACCGATTTCCTGCAGCATTGCGCCGGAGATCTCACCGGTGAATGCGCCGTTATCCGCCCAGTGAATGTTCTGTGCGCCGACCTTGACATTGGAGCCCTTCAGGACTTCCACCGCCGTTGCAAGGCTGGTGAAGGTGGGGCAAACTGCAACTTCAACTTTGCCTGCCAGCGGGGCGAGGCTTTCTTTCAGGGCTTCGCAGAGCGCTTTCGCTTCTGCAGCAGTCTTGTTCATCTTCCAGTTACCGGCAATAAAGATCTTGCGTGCCATTTTTTGTTTCCTTTATGTTGTTGAGTGGTTGTTGTTTCGTCGTCTTTTAATATAGCATCTCTGGGGAAAATTGCAAATCCTTCAGTCGATGGCGTCCCAGGTCTTCCGCAGAACAGCAATCGCTGTTTCTGCTTCCGTTTTTTTGTCTGCTCCACCAAAACACTCCACGGAGATCCCGCAGGAATAGCCGCTATGTTTCAGAACAGAGAAAAATTCCGTCAGATCCCATTCCTGCATCCCCGGAGCCAGACGGTCCGGCGAGGTAGCAACATGAATATGCCGCAGATGCGGTGCATTCCATGCCAGAGATTCCAAAGCGTTGTCCGACTTGTAAAAATGATAGGAGTCCGCCAGCAATTTCATGTTGGGGTGATCGACACGGTTGACCAGTGCCGCCCCTGCCCCGACAGAATTGATGATATTGGAATCCGGGATACCCAGCGGTTCCAGCACGAGCGTTACGCCGGACTTTTCCAGAACCGGTATCAGATCCCGCACAAAATCAAGGATCTGCGCCGCTGCATTCTCCACAGAAAACCCTTCCGGAACATCCCGTGCGCCGCCGGAGCCGAACACAATTACGGGGATCCCGCACTCGCCGGCACGGGTGATCACCTTTTCCGCATGCGCCATCAGTGCCGCCCGATCCACATTCTTACCGGTGATCTTGAGATTTCCCGGGATGAAGCAGTTTGCACTCAGGCAGGGAAGTGCTGCATTGGCGATCCGTTCTTTGTAATCATCCTGACACAGTACGGCAGAGGCGTTGCATTCAAAGAAATCGAATCCCGCCTCTGCGTAGAGTGCTGTTTCTTCCGGCGAACAGCAATAACCGAACCGGATGCTCCGTTCCATCAGGGGAGAAGTCCTTCCGCTTTCAGAGCTTCATATGCACATTCACGCAGGAATGCAGCATCTTCATCATCGATCACGGGATGCTTGCAATCGACCGTGCGGGGGTCAACGCCATAGATCGCACCGTACCAGACAGCCGCCTGCAGATATTCGCCGCGGGTGTTCAGGTGGATGTTATCCATGCCGATCTTGCGCTTACCGTTTTCGTCCTTGCCCCAGTGCATGGCGCCGACCACATCGCCTGCCTGAGACGGCAGATCGGGCCAACGGTAAGTCGCCAGTTCCTCTTCGGAGATCTTCTGGAACTTGATGGGGAATTTTGCGCGGGCGATCTGAACGGCAGTTCCTGTGGGGATACGCAGGAAACCATACTGATCCGCCAGCTTTTTGTAAGCGGCATCCAGACGGTTGTACATTTCAGTCTGATCGATGTCCCAGGTATTGTTGAAACGACCGTCCTGACAACGGTAGGACCAGGTCTGCTGAACCATGATCTTCGCCTGAGGCTGATCTTTGCGGATCCGGGCAATAAGCGTATCAGCAAAGGGCTGATACGTATCCGGCTGCCAGCTGAAGTGGCTCGCCTGCTGGATCGTGATCACATCGTACACATCATCTTTCAGCATATCGATGAGGGTACCGCCGCGTTTTTCAGAAACCCATTCCAGTCTCACGCGACCATTGGCAATATGCCAGATCGTGTAGTCATAAGGACGGGAGTTGGGATCCGCTTCACTCTTTTCCAGCTCCTGACAGTGGCGTTCCAGAGAACAGCCGCCGATACAGGCGCTGGTGAATTTGATGCCATTGCCGTCAGCCAGTGCAAAACTGGGCATCAGACGACCGGCGGAAATAGAAAAACTGTTTCCGATCGCAAGGATTTTGATGCTTTGTTTCATCTTCTTTTGTCCTTTTTGCGAAGTAGTCAGGTTCTGCCCGGAGTTTTTTCTGTTCACCGGTTCAGCGTTGATGCCGATAGCAGCGCAAAGCATGAGACCGGTCAGAACGAGTAACAGAAAACGTTTCATAAAAAAACTCCTTTGGCAGAACCTGTCTTGAATTATTTATCGTTCAGGGAAACGACACCCGGCAGTTCTTTGCCTTCCAGATATTCCAGAGAAGCACCGCCGCCGGTGGAGATGTGGGTCATC
>JAGAPM010000159.1 GCA_017623265.1 Lentisphaeria bacterium
CCCGGCTGATCCGGTTGTTCAGATCCTTTTGGACTGCTTCATTGAACGGTGTCATGTGGAACGGATCGTCCACCCAGAGAAAAATATGAGTCGCACACAAACCGGTTTCCGGGCCGTCCATGATC
Source organism: Lentisphaeria bacterium (assembly GCA_017623265.1). GTDB lineage: Bacteria > Verrucomicrobiota > Lentisphaeria > Victivallales > UBA1829 > SIG77. Next base: position 126 of record JAGAPM010000159.1, read on the forward strand.
CCGGCGTAGTCGCCAAGCGCAAAAAGTTCGCAGGCGTCCTCCAGATTCATGAAGATCACATTCCGGTCAAAATCGTACTTTTCGAATGTATAAAGACCGCTGATCCGGTACTCTGAGGGCATATACATTTCTGCATCTTCATTTTGTACAAATCTGCCGTTAGGATCCCGCTTGACCAGACTCATCAAGCGGTTCTGACTGTGCAGTACAACTTTATCGCCCGCCTGAAGATTGAATTCCTCCGCCATGGCAGTACTGATCATGATCTCATTCTTTTTCAATGAAAATTTTCCGGCATTGCGTGAGGGACCGGCTGCTTTCGCTGTCAGTTCCTGTGCTTTTGTCGCTGCTTCCGGGAGGGGGAACGATTTTGTGGCATCGCCCGGCGGAAAATCGGTTTTGCCGTCTTCCGGGGGATCGAATGCCAGAAGAAGCTTCGGTTCACAGCTTTGTCCCACCTGAAGCAGCACAGGGGATTTCAGAACTGCAGCCGCATTTTTTGCACCTTGTTTTTTCAACATGGCAAGCAGGTCGCCTGCTTCCGACTGGACAAAATACGGCGTGACACCATCCGGATGCAGTGCTGATTTTGTCAAACCCTTCCGGATCTGTCCATGGGCCCCGGTTTCAAGCAGTTTCGACTTCAGATGATCCGTAAATCCTGTCATTACGGCGATTACCACGATCAGCACGCTCACGCCGAGTGCGACCCCGATCACGCTGATCAAGGTGATCACGCTCACTGCACTGCGTTTGGGTTTGAAGTAACGCCACGCTAAAAATAATTCCGTTAAAAATTGCATAAAACTCCGATCCTGTTTTCTATGATCACTTCCTAATATAGCACAGGAAAAACAATTTTCCAAAAAAACAGTTGCATTTTTTCTTTTTTTGTATTATATTGTTGATAAAATGAAATCTTTTGCAAGAAAAATACACAGATCCGGAAAATAAATCAGGAGAATGACCATATTATGAAAAAATTTTTATTGTTGTTGATGATGTCTATCGCATTTACAACGATTGCCGCCGCAGAATATCAGGCGGAATGGATTGAACCGCTTTCCAGTCGGAAACAGGCAACACCGCAGGTGCTGCTTCCCGCTGATCCCGAAACGGATGCAAAAAAGCTCCGTCGTACCGCTTTTTATGCGGACTGCAACGAGTACGGGATCATGTTCACCATCCAGCTGGATGAAAACGATGCAAAAGCACGGAATGAAGTGGAAGTCTTATTCGCCCCGGACGGATGCTCTTCCTATTATCAGTTTTACGGGTTTCCCTTCGAAAAAAATATGACCAATTATCCCTATGGCATGTACAACCGCCTCCATCCCCGTCTCCAGCGGAAAAACTGGCAGATATCATACCAGATGACACCCGCCGGGATGACCCTCCGGATCCTGGTAGACTGGAAAGATTTTGCCCGGTTCGTCAATACGAAAAAGTGGAAGGTCGGAATCTTCCGCAGCCGGAATTATCAGAGTCAGCTCTGGCAGGGGAAACTGCATCAACCCGCCACATGGGGAACGGTCGTTTTCCCGGAATTCACTCCAGAGCAGAAGGAGGCGATCGCAAAACGGATCGTGATGGATTTCGCCATGGATGAGAACCATTTCAAATTTGATCCCGCCCGTTACAACAACAGAACTTTCGCCGATTGGCGCAACTCCGCAAAACAACAGCTCGCCGGTATGCTCAAGGATGATCAAATGACCTGGAGCAAAAAACTGGATGCTGCACTGGACTTGATGGAGACACGCCGTTTTATTGATAATCCCCCGTACAGCAATGATCCGAAAAAGCCTGCATGGACTTTCTTCAAAGGTAACGAAATTCAGAAAGAGATCGACTGGCGCGGCCCCTTCCAGTTCAACGCAAAAGAAAATGTGACCCGCTCTGTCTGCTACACCGCTCCCACTGATTCCGAAGGCGAAATTTGGATCACAAACTTTGTAGACTACACGAAAAACGAAAAAGTCCAGTGGCGTGTGGAACGGAACGGAAAAACGCTTTTCGCAGGAAACAGCTCCATGCAGCCTGTTCATGTGAAGATCGGCGCCATGAAGAAAGGCGATTCCTTCCAAGTCGTTTACGAGCCGAATGGAACCTCATACAAGCCCGAAGTCCGATTCGCTGTGGAAGATCTCAAACACGGCATGAACCCCGGAATTGCTGTCTGCACCGATCGCCCCGGCGCTTATGAACCCGCTCCGAAACGGAATCCGGACGGAACCACCGAAACAGGCTATGAATCCCGGATCGTCGGTCATCTGAACACGATTCAGAGTATGTGCAAAAAAGGAACGCCGCCCCGGATCTTCTTCCTCGGCGATTCCATTACGGATGGTCTGCGCGGAAAAGGCTGGAAGATGATCGAACACCTGCGCCCCGTCAATCTGGGGATCAGCGGCGACTGGACCCAGAATGTGCGCTGGCGTCTGGATCAGGGTATCTTTGATGAATGTAAGCCCGAACTCGTGGTCCTGATGATCGGAACCAACAACGGCAGATACTCCATTGAAGAAGTGGCAAAGGGCAATAAAATGATCATTGACCGGATCCACGAACTTTCGCCGGATACGAAGATCCTCCACCTCGGAATCTTCCCCAGAGGGCATACTTTCCCCCCGGGATGCCGTCTGGATAAGATCAATGACATCCTCAAGACCTATGCGGATAACGAAAAGATCTTTTACATGGACCTCGCTCATGTCTTTATCGACAAGGACCGCAATGTCCGTAAAGATCTGCTGCCGGACCGTCTCCACCCCGGTTCTGCGGGGAATGTCGCCTGGATGACTGCGATCCTGCCCACGCTGGAAAAACTTCTCGGCGAATAATTGCCGCAAAAAAAAGCGAAGTCCGGTTTTTGTACCGCACTTCGCTGAATTTTGTTGAAATCGGGAAAAATCTTATTCCTTATCCCATGGATACCGGATCGAAACGATCTCTCCGCCTTTTTCGGCAGATTCCGCAGCAAAAAGTCCCGGCAGCGACATCCGGATCCCGTCACGCATGGTAATAACTTTCTCCAGATTGCCGGTGCGCAACGCTTCAAAGAAGTCGTGGTACAACATGAAGTCGGCACCGCCGTGACCGGCACCGTTGGATGCAGCGGCAAAGTCCGGACGGGTCATGCCGATCGGCAGTTCGGTCAGATTGGTCGCCCCGTAAAGTTTTTTGCTGTTGAACATGGTGCGGGCGGGATAATGTCCCCGTTCGGAGAGATGTTCAAAATAACCTTCTGTACCGAAGACACGATAGGAATGATGTCCGCACTTCGCCTCATTGATGAAACTGGCGGTGAAACGGACAACCACATTCTCCGGCGTGGTGAAATGGGCTGTCATCAGGTCGTTCTGTCCTTCTTCTCCTACGATCTGGGGACCGGTGGAGACGCAGGAAACTTTCCGCAGTTCGTCATCCGGCAACAGACGCAGCAACGGTCCGAGGGAATGAGTACAGTACCGGATGGGCATTCCCTTCCGACGCCAGGGCGTTTCATCCCACAGATAGCGGACATCATGGATATATTCCGCTTCCAGATAAAACGGCTTACCCAGAAGCCCCTGTTTGTAAAGATCGTATGCCGCTTCGATAAAGCCCCATTCATTGGGATTGGCGCCGGTCATAAGGATTGCTTTGCTTTTTTTGCCAACTTCCCAGAGCATTTCCGCTTCTTCATAACTGCGGACCAGCGGGATGTCCGAGAGAACGTTGATATTGTGTTCCAGACCCTCTGCACAGAATTTTGTATGAATATGCGCCGGCGTTTCCACCAGGAGAACATCGATCTGTTCTTTGCGCAGCATCGTGTCAAAATCTTCGTAAAAGCGGGTTTCGGGGAATGTCTCCGCCATCGGCTTCTGACCGCGTTGAGACTTGTACCAAAGATCAGGATTGATGTCGCATGCGGCAACGGGAATGATCTTTTCTGCTGCCTTGCAGCCTGCCTCAAACATATAACGTCCGCGGTGACCTGCACCCACCAACGCAAAACGGATTTCCTGCATAATTGTTTCCTGCAATTTGATTTGTCGTATGGGGTCCGATCGGGGAAACGCCGGACCTCTATAACTTATTTTTTCATTCTTCCGTGAGCAGATACAGCACGGACTGACCTTCCGGTGCGCCTTCCAGCACGATTTTGCCGTTGGCGCCGACCTTCACCGTGCTTTCCAGATCATTGTTTTCCAAGTCGGTCTTCCGGACTTTGAAGGTAACGCCTTTGGCATCCTTCAGACTCAATTCCAGTTTGTCTGCGCCGTTTTTGAAGCTGGAAACGAGAAGCGCCCGTTTGCCTTCCGCATTCTTCCCGGCGAGAACCTGCAGATTCAGGTCTTCGGTACTGCTCTTGACCCGGTTTTCGTAGTGGGCAACTTCAGCGAATGCCTTGAGAGCATAATAGTTTTTATTTCTTCCTCTCAGCCCCCAGGCGCCCCAGGCGTTGCCCAGGTTGCCGATCGTGTAGAAATAGCCCATGGTCAGGGCGGTATCCTGCCAGACCGTCAGGGTGGCAGTGGCGTATGCCGCGCTGTTGATCCCGCCGAGACCGTCGATCATGTCGGTGTCGCTTTTTCCGCCGAAGCCGAACCAGTAGTGCCATTCGTTCAAATGCAGTTCGGCATCCTTGTAGCCGTACTGATCCACCATGGCACGCACTTCATCCGGATTCTTCACATGAATATCCAATGTCTGACCGTACTTATGCCAGGAGAAGAAGTCCAGCGGCACATTGTGATCCCGGCAGTAGGCGAGAAATTCATGACTCTTTGCATATCCTGCGGGGTTGCTTCCGCCCGGATCGCACCATGCCAGCACGGGACCGCCCACTTTCACGTTCGGGAAACGGGCTTTGATCTTTTTGGCGGCAACTTCATACATCTTGCAGTATTCGTGCATACTGGCGTTCCACATCTGCTTGGTGACGTCCGGCTCGTTCCAGATCTCCCAGTATTTGATGTTCCAGTTGTGACCGTCCGCCCAGCCTTCATTGTAGTGACGGATGATGTTGATGCAGATATCCGCCCACTTGTCGTAATCTTCCGGAGGATAAGCATAATAGTTGTTCAGCGTATGCTCAATACTGATCCCCAGACGGAAGAAAATATCGCTCCCGGCTGCACGGGTGGCGCGCAGGTAATCGTCGGTCTGACGGAAGTAGTAGTTATCCGGGTTCTGGGCATCGGCTTTCCAGTTCCCGAAAATCTGATGAATGTCAACAAGACGCATCCCCGGATTGCTCAACGGGCAGTCGTGCATGCGGGTGATCGGCACTTCCAGCGTGCGGAATTCATCCACCAACTTGTCATTGTTAAAATTGCCATGGATGAGCGCCGGACCGAGATTCCCGCCGTTCAAACGCCGGATCTTTCCATTTCCTTTGGAAAAATCCACTTTCGCTTTGATCGTTTTCATCTTCAAACTTCTCCTTATGGTTCAGGTTCGCTCTTTTAAGATAAATCCACCCCCGATAAAAAACAAGTAAAAAATCTGCCAAACAATGTCAAAAGCCTGCCAATTTTTTCAGCACTTTTCTTTTTTGTACCTCTTGCAATACTTTTTTTGCGTGATAAAGTACTCTGACAACTCCAAATTTTTGAAAGGAATTTGCCTTATGAAAATTGCCTTCTTCAAAAGTAAGATCACCCCGGAGATCGGGGCGTTTCTTGCCGGTTACTGCTTTGATGACAAATCCAACAGTATTGCCGATGACCTTTTTATGGACGGTCTCTGCGTGGATGACGGCGAACGGAAAGTGTTGATCATCAGTTTCGACCTGCTCGGTCTGGATGAATGGTACATCAAAGACGTTCGCAAAAAATGTGCTGAGATTCTGGAGACGGACGAAGCCAATGTACTTTTTTCCTGTACCCATACCCACTCCGGACCGGAAAGCCGTACCATGGCGTGTATTCCGGAGCAGTTGAATGTAGCTTATCTGGAGAACCTCAAAGAGCAGATCCTGCAGGAAACAAAGAACTTGCTGGCGAAGGAGTGGATCGAATGCACCGTTTCCTTCTACTCCATGCAGTGCAATGAAAATCTGAACCGCCGCTATGTGACCGTGGATAACCGGGCGTCCTTCATGCCCCACTGGAAAGCCATGGTCCCCCTCTGCACTCAGTTCCGGGACGACGAATTGAGTCTGCTCTTTTTCTGGAAGAAGAATGAGCGCGGAACAACGGTTCCTGCTTACGTGATCGGCAACTTTGCCGCTCATCCGCTGGCGGGCAGAACCCCCGGCGAGGGCGCATTCCGGATCTCTGCCGATTTCCCCGGTGTTTTCCGTGATTATGTGACATCCGAGACGGGCGCGGGCTGTATGTTCATTACCGGTGCCGCTGGTGACATGGTCCCGAAGAACGACGAACAGGGCAGGGAAGCAGTCCGCGAGATGGGGTTGAATCTGGGCAGAGCTGCTATTTTCGGTATGATCGGTGCCGGACGCAATACCAAACGTTTTGTGTTCAAAGATCCGAAAGTGGGCGGCATGATCCGCTCCTTTGAACAGCCTCTCCGCCTTGCGTACCGGAACAATCCGAAGAAATTGCCGGCACCTTATCTGGGCAAAGATACGGTGACGCTTGAGATTCAGTGTGTCAGTATCGGCGATTTCTGTATCGTCGGGGTTCCCGGCGAACTTTGTGCGGAACTGGGACAGGAGATCAAGTGGCATACTCCCTTCAAAAAAGCCATGATCGCATACAATTCCACCGCGTATTTTTCCTACATGGGACCCGCAAACTTCCTCGTTTCCGGCGGGTACGAGGGCTTGAGTCAGCGCTTCTCCGCACGGGGCGGGCTTGCCCTCGTTCAGACGGCGGTCGATGCCATGTTCGATCTGCGGGAGGAACTTTATCCCACCGATCCGGAGGCAGGCGAATTTTATCCCGACTGCAACCCCATGGAACTCATCGCCAACGAACGGTGACACAAAAAAACGGGATTGCAAACGCTGATTTTCGCTATCAGTGACAGCATGGATCAAAATGCTTTGGAAAACAATCTGCGCAGACATGTTCGGATGCGCTCTGGAGGAGCGCGGGAGCCATCAGACAATTCCAACACCTCCGGCACGCCTTCAGCGTGCAAATGGTGTCTCCCTTTGACCTATGGGC
>JAGAPM010000160.1 GCA_017623265.1 Lentisphaeria bacterium
ACGGGAAGCGGGTCGATGACCCGGATTATATCTGCGACTGCTATCAGATCGACGCCCGTTTCTGGGAGACCACCTGTGAAACGCTGCCAACAGTCACAGATGGGATCGCATGGTATCAATGCACCTATCCCAATCCCGCCCCCGGGAAAGTGATGACCTATGTCGGTTTCCGGAAAGATGGCGTAGTCGACGGCGATGTAAATGTGAAACTTTTCCGTCACTGCGGAGCAGAACAGATCCTCTGGTCTCCAAAGACAGAAAAAGAATATAAAAACGGAGAATAATGATGAGTAAACTGATCTACCCCGACATGAGGCAAGATGAACGGTCAAGTACATGGGTCCCGCCGGTCCGGATCGTTCATCATACCGGAAATGTAAAAGATGCAGAACGTCTCTGCGGCAAACTGGAAACACAGGCATATCTGCATTTTGATCCGGAATACTGCACCATTCCCGCCGGTGCGAGTGTGATTTTTGACTTTGGAAAAGAACTGCATGGCGCCTTCAGCCTTACATCGGTTTCAATGGATGCGGTCAATGTGCGTATCACGCTGGGTGAATCGGTCTCGGAGACACTGCAAACGCCAACCACCAACCATGCAGTCCATCAAACAACGGTTCTGCTGCCGATGCTGGGACAGTTTTCTTTCGGCGACTCGGCTTTCCGTTTTGTCCGTCTGGAAGTGCTGGAAGGAGAACCGGAACTGCACCTGCTCTGTGCTGCCGTCCGGGCAGTCTACCGGGATTGGGATTATGCCGGATTTTTCCACAGCAGCGATGAACGGCTGAACCGGATCTGGCAGACCAGTGTCTACACAGTCCATCTGAACTGTCAGGAATACATTTACGATGGAGTAAAACGGGATCGTTTGGTCTGGATGGGTGATCTTTATCCGGAAGTCCGCACGATGCTTGCCGTATTCAACGAATATGACCTCATCGAAAAAAGCATGGATTTTCTCCGCACACGCAAGCAGCCGGATCAGTTTATGAACGGCACGCCCAGCTATTCCTGCTGGTGGATCATCTGCCTGCATGCACTGTACCTTCACCGGAATAACCGCCGATGGCTGGAAGAACAGAAAGATGAACTGGATCATCTGCTCCGGCAATTGTGCAGTTATGTGGATGAAAACGGGAGAGAAAATCTGCCTGCATGGCGTTTTCTGGACTGGTCCACCGAAGCGATGCCGGAGGTCAAACACGCCGGTCTTCAGGGGTTGTTGGCGTGGACACTGAAAACCGGCAGTATTCTGGCAGATGAACTGGGGATGAACAGGACAGCAGACCTGTGCAGAAATACAGAAAAGCAAATACGCCAAGTGACACCGGACTGTCAGGGAAACAAAATCGCTGCAGCAATGCAAACGCTCGGACTCGGTACTGATCACAGCACTATTTTCAAGCAGAATCCCGATAAAGGGATCAGCACTTTCTACGGATATTTTGTACTGCTGGCACGGGCAGAAACCGGAGATTTGAACGGCGCTCTGGACCTGATCCGCACCTACTGGGGAGGTATGCTGGATGCCGGTGCAACTACATTCTGGGAAGACTTTGAAACGGACTGGCTCAACGGATCATTCGGGATCGATTCCATGCCGGCAGCCGGCAAGAGGGACATCCATGCAGACTTCGGAAAATATTGCTACAAAGGACTGCGGCACAGCCTCTGCCACGGCTGGGCTGGAGGACCGGCTGCATTTCTCAGCGAAAAAGTGCTGGGTATCACTCCGGTCGAACCCGGATTCCGGAAAGTACAGATCAAACCGCAGTTAGGGGGCTTGGACTGTATCAGCGGTGCTGTTCCCACGCCATACGGTCTGATTACGGTTGAAGCAGATAAAAAGGGGCAGAAGATCTGTCTGCCCGATGGCATCACAATGGTATAACTTCTGAATCTGCCTCGAATACCCCTTCCGGGCAACAAACAAAATCCTCTCGTGCCGCAAACAAGCGCAGGGCAGTTTTCAATATGTGGCAAATAAATCCCCCCGTTCCGCGACGAAACGAAGTTGAGTTGGGCGGCACAAGAAAAAGGGCGCTTTACGCTCCATACTTTTTGACATGGCAAATAAATTTCCCTGTGCCGCGACGAAACGAAGTTGAGTTGGGCGGTACAAGAAAAAGGACGCTTTACGCTCCATACTTTTTGACATGGCAAATAAATTCCCCCGTGCCGCGACGAAACGAAGTTGAGTTGGGCGGCACAAGTAAGAGGGCGCTTTGCACTCCATACTTTTTGACATGGCAAATAAATTTCCCCGTGCCGCGACGAAACGAAGTTGAGTTGGGCGGCACAATAAAGCGGGTGCTATGCACCCCCTGTTTTTGACGGCTCCCCCTTACTCCCATTCATGCGATTGGTCGCCCGTCAAAAACAGACCCGTTCTGATCACCGGGGAACTTTTCCCCGGCGACACTAAGGAACGAAGCGTCAAACAAACAGGACTCAAAAAGTCAGCGGAGAGCGTTGATCTGATCCTTGAGTTCCTGCGCAGCCTTGCCGGCGGCTTCTGCGAAATCGGTGCCATTGGAGGCATAAATGATGCCGCGGGAAGAGTTGATGACCAGTCCGGTCTTGTCGGCAGTCAAGCCATTTTTCAGAACACCGGCAAGGTCACCACCCTGGGCGCCGATCCCCGGGACAAGCAGAGGTGTATCGCCGACGATCTTGCGGATCTCACCCAGTTCTTCGGGGAATGTGGCTCCGGCAACCAGCATGGTATTGCCGTTGTAGTTCCAGTCGTGAGAGATCAGTTTTGCGATCCGCTGGTAAAGCATTTCACCACTTTCCAGACGCAGCTCCTGAACTTCCTTTGCGCCGCCGTTGCTGGTGCGGCAGAGAACGATCACACCCTTGTCTGCACGATCCAGGAAGGGCTTGAGCGCATCCATGCCCATATAGGGGTTGACCGTAATCGCATCCGCATTGTTCCTTTCAAACGCTTCCTTGGCATACATGGCAGTAGTGTTGCCGATGTCCGCCCGCTTGGCATCCAGAATCACCGGCACAGCGGGGGCAACTTCATGGATGTAATCAATGGTCATGCCCAGTTCTTCATCAGCGTTCATCCCGGCATACATGGCGGCTTGGGGTTTGTAAGAGCAGACGGCATCCTTGGTTGCATCAATGATCGCCTTGTTGAAAGCGAAGATGGGATACTTTTCATTCTTGACACAATCCGGCATTTTCTTCAGGTCCGGGTCCAACCCCACGCACACCAGAGAGTTGTTGATCTTCCACGCATTTTTGAGCATTTCCATGAAGGTCATGATCGTTTTCCTTTCCGTATGAATTATATGTTTTGATCTGTGTTTTTCTTTGTGGATTGATGGAGAAATTCCCGCCACAGGGAGTCATCCCGCTGCAACAGTTTTGTGAGTTTGCTGCGACTTGTTCCCAGCTTGACAGCTGCCTCTTTCAGATCCCAGTCTGCCGCTGCAAGATGGTCGAATGTCATAGCGATCCAATAGGGATAGTTCTTATTGGAAACGGAGGGCGCCGGTTCCAGCTTGAAAGTCTCCTGTCCAGTCAGATCGCAACGCTCCGAACAGGCGATCCGGAACCGCAACTTTTTCAGAGCCAGATGCCGGTTTACACTCTGACTGCGGGACTCCAGACAATTTACCGTAATCCCCGTTTCCGGATGAAAAATGCGTACGGCAGACGAAGTCTTATTCAGTTTCTGCCCACCATTTCCGGTTCCCCTCCGGAAGTCAGCAGCGCAGTTTTCCCAAAGAATATTATCTTCTGCCAAAAGCAGTTTTTTGCGTTCGGCTGCATCCATCTTATTTGATCCCCTTGACCTTGTACTGTCCGGTAAAAAGGATTTTCTTCCCATTCACTTTTTGCAGGTCGATCCGGATAACATCCTTACCGACCCGCGAAAATTGCAACAGATATTCCACCTTTTCCGGAACCGGGGAGATCACCTTGTTTTTTGCCAGATCTCCACTGATGCGGGTACCGATCCGGAGAAGCTCGCCATCTGGAAGTGTAAAGTCGCAAACCACTCCGGGTCTGCGGATGCCATTGGCAGTAAAAAAGAAGATCAGGTCGCTGGAGGCAAGCGTTACAATTTCATCAGGTGTATATACCGGTACCGCCATCGAATCACCGCCGGGTGCGGGCGCGATCGGATCTGTCGGCAGCGGAGCGTTACCGTAGACCAGATCATGATACCAGTCTGCGACACAGCAGGAGGTGGCACAGCAGAGCAGCACCACGCTTGCAAGAATGTTCCGGGAAATATGTTTCAACATGTCTGATCCTTATTCCATATTATTCAATGGTACTATACCGTTCCGCAATCATTTTTGCAAGTGTCCGGCGAAAAAATACAGGTAAGAAAACGGTCCGCACCATACTGGTCCTGCAGGATCTGGATATCAGTATAACAATTCAACGACCGGGCAAAGGCAGCAAGTGCAGTCCCCTGCTCTTCCCCCATTTCAAAAAAGAGTGATGCCCCCGGTCTCAAATAACGGGGAGCTTCGATCAATGCCCGTTCGATTAATGCCATACCTTCATGGTCTGCAAACAGCGCCAGTGCCGGTTCGTAGTCCCGGACATTCTGCGGGAGAGTCTCTCTGACCGATTCCGGAATATACGGAAGGTTTGCCACCAGCAGATCAAACTTTATTCCGGGATCAAAGGGTGCAAAAAGATCCCCCTGAACAATGGATACATTGTCCAACCCGTACTTTTTCCGGTTCGATTCTGCAATAGCAAAAGCATCAGGTGAGATCTCACTGGCTGTAACCCGGGAATCCTGCCGCTCAAAACCGATCGAAAGGGAGATTGCACCGCTGCCGGTCCCCAGCTCACAGGCGTGTCCGTTCCGGGGCAGCGCTTTGAGAACAAAATCCACCAGCAACTCCGTCTCGGGACGGGGAATCAGACAACCCGGTGCCACATTCAGTTTCAATTCCCGGAAGTCCTCCCAGCCGCAGATATACTGAAACGGCTCGTGAGCAAGACGCCGCATCATATAGTCGTCTGCTCGGGACAGTTCCTCCAGCGACAGGATCCGTTCGGACTCCGTCCAAAGCAGATTGTGACGTATCCCGGTAACTTCTTCCAGCATGTAAGACGCCTCGATCTCCGGGGAATCAAATCCGGCAGACCGGAAACGGTTTTCGCTGCTTTTCAATAGTTCGTTCAGTTTCATGACAGAAAAAAGGCGGACATTGAACCTGCCCGCCTTCAAAGAGATCAGAATTTTGCCTGTTGCTTATTCGTAGTCTGCAACAGCCTTGACCGTCGGGTCAGCTTCTTCACCTACGCCATAGACAACATTGGTGTATCTGCCAAAGATACCGAGGTAGTTTTCGATGTGGAGCGTAGTCCAGGAGATCTTCTTCATGTTACCGGCTTTGGCAGCCAGGTTGTGGGAAGCGTTGCCGCCCGCGAACCAGCCGAGGAAGTTGTAGCAGCTGACATAACCTCTGCAGTTATACTGCATTTCGCCATCACCCAGAGCACCGGGCATATAGACATTGGTGTAGAGGCAGCCCAGCGGGAACGGGGTGCCGCAAGAAGTGAGCATCATGGTACCGGAAACGAGGACTGCTGCCAGCAGGATCGCCTTGAAGAGAGATTTCATTCTGTTTTCTCCTGTATTTTTGATTTTTTGATTGATTACACGCTATTCAATGTAAAAATATACCCCGAACTATCAGCAAATCAAGCCATTTTTTGAAAAAACATGAGTTTTTTTCAGTTTTTGCTTTTTTCAGGGAAAAAACGTGCTATATTGTCATGGTGACAAAATAACATTCAGTAAGGAGAAAAAACGATATGGCGCTTTGGGGTGGAAGATTTTCCGAAGATACCGGAAAGAACGTTCAGGATTTTACCGAATCTATTTCATACGACAGACGACTTTACAAACATGACATTATGGGCAGTAAAGCTCATGCCGCCATGTTGGGAGCGGCAGGGATCATTCCGCAGGAATC